>PNBM01000009.1 GCA_003135995.1 Ignavibacteriota bacterium
ATTAGAATTATCAACCAAGACTATTTTATTTAAATCTAAATCATTTTCAATTATATTAAAATCAGTATATTCTAAATTTGTTACAATTGTTAATAATTTATAAAATATTTTAGAACTTATAGGTGCTTCAAAATATTTTAATTTATAATACAAATAAAATATAATAGTGCAATTATCTGAATCATTATTATTCATAATAATCTATTAATTAGTAGAGATTAATTCATTTTAATTTAAGGAATTATATGGGAAAGAAAAAACTTAGAAATTGTANNCTTCGTATCAATATATCACAGATACTTTTATAATTTATTGTTTATTAGATGATTATTATTTTACATCTAAATTGTATTTTACCTTTAGTTAAGGAATAAAATAAACTTTTTATTATTTATTTTTTATTTCTTTATTCACAGTATCTTTATCGAATTTAAATATTAATTCATCTACCTTTTGAATTAACCATTTTCTCATAGCGAAATTTGATTCAACACCTAATTGACTTTTCAGTATATAAACATCGTCAAGATATTTATTGTCTAATTTCAACTTTTCCGGTAAATATATAAGCTTTTGATAGTATGATAATAACTTTTTCAACCTTATTTTATCAAGTTTAGTCAAAAAAGTATCATGTTTTAACAATTCATTATAATTATGAATCGCTCTTTCAATTAGATCAATATTATATTTATCAAAATATATTTTTAATTCCAAGTTTGTTAAATCATATTTATAAAAATAATAATTAATTTTAATATTATTTAAACATTTTAATGCTTTCTTATAATCATAAATTAAATAATAGTAGTGAGCCATTCCGTAATTTAACATCTCCTTATAATCAATTGGCGATAGTCTAATGGAATATTTTTCTATAAAATTTAATAAATGTACATGATCATATAAAGCAAAACACTTAATAATATAATTTCTGAATTGAAACGCTCGTAAATATTTATTTGAAGTATTGTCGGAATTTTCTAAATTCATCTTCTGGTTAGTTAAATTTAACCACTCATAACTAAAATAATTATTATTATCATTAGACCTTTCTCGAGCCAGACAATAGCCAGTAAGAAGTTCAAAATGTTTAATAACTGTATCAATGTTAAATGTTTTTATATACTCGAAGAAAAAGGATTTATAATCTTGATAAAAATCGTCGATATATAAATTCTTGAAAGCAAGATATAATTTTTTGTAAAGATTAAACACGATTTGCCGATTCATATTTTTGTCATAATATATGATTTCCTCACCAGCAATTAAATAACTGTCTAAATTAACTGAATTCCAATTTAAATCATCACGATTAATATTTATTTTTTTAATTATAAAATTTACATAATTATATATACTTTGAATTAATGAAAATAAATAAATATCGTTTGTAGAGTTTTTAATATAGGTTAAAGAATCATTTTCTTTGTTTTTCCATAAATTATTATTTGATATTGAAGTGGCGTAAAGATTATTATTTTGCAAATGAGAATATAAAAATGAATCCTCCATTATAGTATTCGAATTCAAAATATTTTCATCAAGTTTAATTTGACTAGCATCCAATAATTTATATTCTTCAATATTTAATAAATAGTCGTTTAATCTTAATTGTAAATATATTTCATCTTTTATCACACATTTAATTCGATAATAATCCAAAACTGCATATGTTAAATATGTAAATAGTTTGTTAACAGTGCTTTTTGAAAATTTTGATTTCTCTCTTATTAAATTTTCTAATTCATATATATTCTCATTCAAAATCATGTCTTTATTTGAACAAACGAACTCGAAAATTATTATTAATGAGCTAAATCTATTTAAATAGGGGGATCTTAGAAATTTATCGAATTCTAAGTAATCCTCGTTATTAAAACTTTTTAGAAGACGAAATACTTCAGGTTTTTTAGTCATAAAGTAAAATTATATTTTATTCAATGTATTATAGTATTGATATAACAATAGTTATAAAATAATAAATTTAATAAATCTACTTTCATTTGGTAAAATTAATATAGATTAAAGTTTTTTAAATAAAAAGACAATAAATAAATTAGTACGAATTTAAAAAGGAGCAATCATGAAAAAGATCTTTTTATTCGTTCTAATAATTTTCTGTCTTTCGTTTAAAGGTACTGTTAAACCACTAAACGACAATAGTGCGTTTATTGTATCTCTTCATTGTAGCGATGAAGATCCATGGATAGAGTATATTTGTACCGATGGACAATGGTACAAAATTACACATTATCCAGATGGTTCAATACAAACAGAACCAATTTATGCACCTCCTCAAGATTAATTTATTTAAATTTTAAGTTGATTGATTAGTTTGATTATAAATTGACAAACCACCAAGAAAATTTTTTTAATTATTCTTGTGAAACATAACAAATTATACCCTGAAGAATCTAAAATTATTACAAAGAGTAAGAATTAGTTAGTTTTTGTAACGGTCAATATTATTAAATTAGACAAAGTATTTAAACTAATTGAGAGACAAACAAATTCGTATTTACAATATTATATTTAATTAATATAAACAAAATATTAAGATAATATTTTTATAGTAAATTGGAATCAGTAAATGGAAAAATATGAGAAGAATATTTTTACTGCTTAGTTTTATGATTATTAACTTTTCAAACATGTATTCCCAGCCTCAGTTTGAATGGTTGCGGAATTATTCAATGATTGGTGAAGCTGTGGCAATTGATTCAACTGGTAATATTTACGCGGTCGGTTATATTGGAACAGATGTTCATATTCTAAAATATAATACAAATGGAAATTTAATCTGGCATAGATTTGATACATTAAATACAACAGGAAACGGAATATTTGCAGTTTCAGATAAACAAGGAAATGTTTATGTTACAGCAGATGGTTTTTCAGGTCCAACAGGAGCATATCTCAGAACTCTAAAATATGATTCGACGGGGACAGAAATATGGTTAAGATATTGTTTTGCTACTGAGGCAAATGCAATGTGCTTGGATAATGCTGGAAATATTTATATTGCAGGAAGAAAAACAGTACAAGGACGTTATGATTATATTACAATAAAATATAATCCTTCAGGTGATACTCTTTGGACTGCTGTATACGGTAGTCCTTTTACTAATGGAGGAAGCATTGCAAATGCAATTTGTGTTGATTTACAAAGTAATGTATATGTAACAGGATCGAGTATAAATACAAGTGCGCATGATGTTTATGCAACAGTTAAATATAATAGCAGTGGCATTCAGCAATGGGTAGCGAAGTATGATATCAGTACACTAGGGGCAGGATCAGGAGGGGCCAGTATTACTATTGATAAATACGGATATAGTTACGTAACAGGTGGTGGATATTATGATTCTAATCATTGGATTATCGGAACAATTAAATACACACCTAATGGCGATTCGGTTTGGACAAGGTTATATATTCCTCCATTAGGTCTTTCATCTGAATACGGAAATAATATTTTACTCGATAGTTTATTAAATATTTATATTTCAGGACGTGGAAGTGATTCTACACATTATTCGGGTTCATACAGGACAATAAAATATGATAATAATGGTAATTTATTATGGGCAAAATCAGAGTCGCCAAATTAGGCGACGAATCACAGGAAAAAGAACAAAAACGACGTGCAGACGCACGGC
>PNBM01000319.1 GCA_003135995.1 Ignavibacteriota bacterium
GGATTAAATGGGTTCGGATAATTATTATATAATTTTAGTTCAGTTGGAATTTCTTCATTTGTTAATATTCCCGAATATAACGGAGAAGTTTTAAATCTTCTGATTTGAGACCAGAAAGTTATATTTGTACTTACAGTTGCATTAACCCTCCAATAATAATATGTGTTCTGTAGCATAATAGTTTTTAATGTGTATTGCGAACCATAGATATATGAATTATCATATGTAATATTATTAAAAGACGAGTCTAATGCGAATTGAAGTCTATAATATGATGCATTAATAAAATCCTGCCAGTCAAAAATTGTATTATAAACAATACCTGAATCATTGTTCAATGGAGCTATGAGGTTCGGGCGGTAAGAACTGGATGTACGAAATTTCCAGATTAAAGACCATGCTCCGGAACCTGCTTCATTGTTGGCTCTTGCCCTCCAATAATAATTAGTGTTTATCAATAATTTTCCATATTGCACATTAAATTGAGAATTAATAGATGTTGTATCCACAATTATCTGAGTAAAAATAGAGTCTTTAGATATTTGCGCATTGTAGGTGGTTGCAGTATAAGAATCAGACCAATCCATAAATTGCATGGGAATAACTGTTGTATCATTATTAACCGGAGATATTAAATTAGGAGCTGAAGGTGTAGAAGTACTAAATTTCCAAATCGATGACCAGGCACTTGAATAAATAGGATTTTCTGACCTTACTCTCCAGAAATAAATATTATTTGAAGAAAGTGTATTAGATGGAACTATATAACTCGTATCACCAATATTTCCTGTATTCATCACAGTTGAACTAAACATTGAATCAAGTGAAATTTGTATTCTATATACTGCTGCATTATATTCAACCATATTCCAAACTAATTTTGGTGTTAAAGTAATATAGCTCGAATCATTACGTGGTGCAATCAAAGTTGTAGATAAAGGCATTTCCCATCCCCCATTTGTTGTAGCGTAAATAACTCCTGATGTTCCGCCTATAGTTGCTTTGTCCACACTTCTACAACATACCGAATAAAAATTTCGATATAATTTACTTTGTTTAATCCATGTTACTCCACAATTTGTTGTTTTTAAAATAAATCCACCATCTCCTACTGCATATCCATTATTTAAATCACAAAAAGAAAATTTATATATGAAAGTACCGGAGCTTCGAAATGTTTTTCTTATCCAATTACCGCCAAAATTTGTTGTTTTATATACTACCGGGATTAATGCGTACATTCCTCCGGCAAAACCTGTCGAATTATTTACAAATGTACAAGTTGTTAATCCGGGAGAACTGTTATCTATTAATGCTGAAGTCCAGTTATTTCCACCATTAACCGTTTTATATACTAATGTATTACCGACGGAAATTGCTGAATCGTTATTTAAACAACAGATATCATTTATCGGACTATTAGTTGTACTTAAAACAACAGTCCAATTATAACCACCATCAGTTGTTTTCATCGTTAAAGCATTTGAACCTGTAGTCGTTATATACCCCAAATTTAAATTAAACATAAATAAATCATTTATAGATATACTCGTAAAAGGTATAGAAATCCAATTTATTCCTGAATTTGTAGATTTAAATATATTATGTTGTCCTGTAAATATAATATTATTATAATCCATCATATTCACGATTTTATAACTACTTGATGAATCTATTATTAGAACTTTAATCCAATTTTGACCTCCGTTTATTGTTTTATAAAAACAATATTGAGTTCCGCTAATATATCCGGTATTCTCGTCAAGAAAATCTATTCCATAAACGATTGTACTTCCGCCAATACTGTCCTGTCTAATCCACCCATTTTGTGAATACGTTATTGAATATAAAATGGAATAAAAAACAAGAATGGTTAAAAAAAGTTTTAAATATGACATTTAATATATCCTCTTTCCCTTTGATTTTTTATTAAAATATCATTGTGTGAATGGTTAATAATATCTAAATAAATATTATTCTTTACTTAAAATAAAATTATTGACGTTATTAACTTTAAATTAAACGTAATTATTTTATCAATAAATGTCAATATCATTAATTTGATTTGGTAATTCTTTCGTTACCAATCCCTTGTAAATCAGGGCAAAAGCAAAAAGCATAGGGACTACATAATTATAATATAACGACCACTTTTGAGATTTATTTTTTTGCAGGTAAGTTAAAATTTAAAATTTAAAAAATAACNNAAAAAATAAACCTCCGGAAAGGCTTGTAAAATTGTAATAAATCGCATTTCTCCAGTAATTATGTAATGATGTTTTGATTTCTATGCCGGCATCGGGTTTAAATAAGTATTTATACCCAATTGCTAATTTAATTCCGCCTGTACTAATTACCAATTCACCCGGATTTAATGAATTATAATGTCCGTCGAATATTCCAAATCCAATATCAAAATAAGGCAAAGATTTATTAATTTGAATTTCGGATGATAAAATATAATTATACGTATATTTTAAATTTGGGAAATCCGATCCTAATTGACTTGTACAGCGTATATTTATTTTATCAAATTCAAATTTTGGAGAGATATATTTTGAAATTTCATAAGACACAGAAAAATCCAGTATTAAGCCATTAGTATATTTTTCATTTAATCTGCCTGTAAGAAATGTATTGCCCGCAAGTACATTGACTGATATTTTTTTATCCTTTATTTCCTGCGCCTGACAATTATTATAAATACCTAAAAACTCAACTAAAACAAAAACAAATAAAATATTTTGAAAGATTTTAGTTTTCATTTTTTAAATTATTTATTGATTAATAATTAATTTGATATAAAAAACAGAAATAAAGTTCTTTAAACAAAATAATAATATTATATTTTTCTTTCTTTCCCCTTTTTATTAATCTCCAACCCGGAGACGAGAGACAATAATTGATTCGTTATTAGAAATTCACTATTTCGAATAGAAATGTCAAGTAAGTTATTTGGTTGTTCTGTTCATATTGTAGATTATGTTAAAGCACGACTAATATCATAAGAGATAATAATTTTTATCTGTATGATTCGTCCTTTCATGAACTTCCGTATTCTAGCTTTTGTAGGAATGGCAAATAAATTAATCAGTTAAATCTGTGTGCCAACAATCTATACCTAATTTTACAATTTCGGCTCTGCATTTTGCTTCATCGTCGCAATATATGCTTTCATCGGAGTCCAGTATAATTCTTTCCATCTTGCGTCAATTAGATTCGCCTGGTCATCCGGAATATTTGCATGAGTTACGTGTAACAAGACATCATCTCCCTTTTGTTCGAAATATAAAATAATCGTCGAAACTATTTCATCTTTTCCCCAATCAGACGATAAATAAGATTGGACAATCAGTTTATCCTGAATTAACTGCAGGTTCCTGCCTGAATGACCTCCGTCGTTGGCATTGTAGTCGGTACCTTCCACATTAGAGATTTCTACACGTTTGCCGCCTATAATTGNNAAGATAAATTGAGTATAATATTTCTGTCGTAGTGTTTTCAAACAATACTTTTTGTGTGAGTGTATAAGACATAAAATTTTGCTTTAAATGTTTTTTTAAAAAATAATTCAAAGATGAAAAGATGAAGTTTGTAAAAGCAGACATCAGAAATGTATAAATCTTAGATATGCCGTTAGAAAGCCCAGAAATAATTTATTTATCTTACCGATTCGAATATTTCATCGAACGAACTTATGAAATTCCGTTTACTAACTGTTCGCTTTTAGTAACCGCTTTAAAAATCAAATTAAAAGCTATCTAAATGGATAACTGTACTACCTAAAAAGCAATTCTTGCCTATAACGTTCCATATTAAAATTGTTATCAGNNAGACCTTATGTTTAAAATGGTAAGTCTCAAAATTATTTTATAAATTTAATTTTCCACAAAAAAATTAAAAAATAAAGGAGACTTACCATGGAAGAATTTAGTAAAAATTATTTTTCGGAAATAGATATATTTATTGGACTGGATGTACACAAAAAAAGCTGGGATGCCAGCATATATGTTGAGAAAACATTTTTTAAATCAATAAGTATTTCACCACCTTCAACAAAAATAATTATTGATATACTGCACAAGAACTTTCCCTTGGGAAAATATCATGTAGTATATGAAGCCGGATTTAGTGGATATTGGATATACGATCAATTAACTGAAGCCGGCATAGACTGTGTTGTTGTTTCACCGGCAGATATACCGATGAGCAATAAA
>PNBM01000235.1 GCA_003135995.1 Ignavibacteriota bacterium
TGTCGGATTAAACGGATTCGGGTAATTTTGAGATAAAGTAATTTTTGATGGTAATCCGATTTCTACGTTACCATTTAAATTGTAATATTTGTAATTCCCGTTATAATCAATCTGTTTCAGGCGATAGGAATATTTCCCACTTTGCAAATTATTATCGGAATAGGAATATAAATTATTAGAATTATTATTATTTTTTCCTTTTACGAAGCTCAGTATCGACCATTGATTATCATAATTATTAATTCTCTCAATCTGGAAACCTGAATTATTTTGTTCACTCATAGTTGACCAGTTTAATGTTACATTTCTTCCGTTTGTAGATGAAGTAAATGAGGCTAATTCAACAGGTAATGGTCCTGCAAACGGGTTATCCGGATTGTTTCCACCATATGCAAATTGACTGAAACCGGAAAGTCCGGATCTCCAGGCTGTAGGGTCATTATTCGTTCCGGTACCTGCTACATAAGTTCCTGGTATACTCCAGTTATTACCTGCTGCGGGTCTTTTTAAAACTCTTAACAAGGGATAATTCAAAATCGAAGTTCCACCAACGTTAAAACCCTGACCTTCAAAACCGATTGAATATGTTCCGTTTGTAATTCCGGAATTATCTATTTGCCAGTAACCTGAAGGGCTGTATGTATCAACGGTGTAACTGCCATCCGTTATAGGTGTAGCAGAATTCGTTCCCGGGTCAGAAGCTACGAATTTTGCTGTTAGAGTTCCTCCTGTAGTTGGAGCAACTGTAAATGATAATGTCACATTATTGAAATTTCCTGAAGTTCCTACCGGGAAAGATACATTTGATACTGTAGCTGCTGCGAACCATCTTGCGAATCCACCACTAGAGCCTGTTATTATAGTACCGCTTGTCCTGTTTAATATCCCTAATGTAGATGTTGAAGTTCCTAATATTAAAGTATTACTTCCTGTTGTTACGTTACCACTTGTTAAGGTTAATGTACTGCTTACAGTTTCATTTGCTCCAAGTGTTATCCCATTCGAATTATTTATAGTAAGATTATTGAAAGTTGTAGCTGTTGTTCCGTTTATATTTTGAGCAACCGAACCATTTAATGTAACTGTTCCACTTCGTTGTGTAAACGTTCCATTATTTGTAAAATCTTTACTTACGTTAAGTGCAAAATTATTCGTCGAAACATCAAAAGTACTACCGGTTCCAATAGTTAAAACTCCACTTACTGTTGTGTTTGTTCCTAATGTTGTAGTTCCGGAATTTATTGACAGATTATTGAACGTAGTAAATATAGTCGCAGGTAATGTATTATTAGCTGTCATTATTACTGTTCCAGTACCTAGCGTCCAAGTTCCTCCACCATCCGTTCCTATCGTTATAGCACCTCCAATACTTATTGTACCTCCGGCAGTCATATTAATTGTACCGGTACTTCCACCTATACTCGATCCGTCAAATTGTAAACTTCCTGCTGTCATACGGGACCCACTTGTAAAAGTAATTATCCCAACACTATTAATTAACAAACCTACACCCCCAATCACTAAAGCACCTGAAACTGAAAGTGATGGGCTTCCACTTGTTGCAAAAGTTAAAGTTGCCGTTGTAAAACTATTATTTCCCAGTTGCAATGTGGCACAGGTAAAAGTACCATTTATCGTAATAGTATTTCCACCATTTATCGTTACGTTATCAACCGGACTTGGAACTCCTCCTGTAGTTCGATATGTGAGACCTGTAACGGTATTTGTGGCATTAGCTGTTAAAGTTAGATGAGTATTATCGGTAATAGATGCTACCGTTCCAATAGCTTTACCTGATTGAGATCCTATTATGCTTCCAACCGAAAGTTCTGAAAGAAATAAAGTACCGGAACCCGTAACCGCGGTAGAGGTTGTTAAAGATGTAACACTACCTGTACGGTTATTATTTGCGGCTGTCCAGGTCCCTGCCGTATTCCAATTGCCCGTCGCAGCACTTGTGATAGTTGCTGCATTAGCGAATGATACCGTGAAAAGCAACATTATTATAATACAATAATAAAGTAATTTTGATGAATTTATAGTTTGATTATTTATTTTATTTATAGAGAATATCTTTTTCATTTTTTTCCCTTTCTATTTTATATTAGATATATTAAATGTTATTATTAAATTATTTAATTATAGATAATTTTTTGGTTAACATTTGCTGTTGTCCGCCAGCGTTTGTAATTAACCTGTAAAAATATATTCCGCTTGCAAAATTATTTGTATTGAACTGAACTGTATAAAATCCCGCTTTCTGCTGTTCGTCAACAAGGCGACTTATTTCCCGACCAAGCATATCATATACAATCATAGAAACTTTGCTCTCAACAGGTATTTGATAATCGATTTTGGTTACAGGATTAAATGGATTCGGATAATTTTGTGATAATATTATTTTAGACGGCAACCCGATATCAATGATATTATTCAAATTGTAATATTTGTAATTACCATTGTAATCAATTTGTTTCAGGCGATAAGAATATTTTCCAGTCTGAAGATTATTATCGGAATAAGAATATGTATTATTTGAATTATTATTATTTTTTCCCTTCACAAAACTTAGTATCGACCATTGACTATTATTATTATTAATTCTTTCTATCTGGAAACCTGAATTGTTTTGTTCGCTGATAGTTGACCAGTTCAGAGTAACATTTCTAACATTGACTGATGACGTAAAAGAAGCTAATTCAACAGGTAATGGTCCGGAAAATGGGTTATCCGGAATATTTCCTCCATAAGCAAATTGACTAAATCCCGATAAACCGGATCTCCATGCAGTCGGGTCGTTATTTGTTCCCGTTCCGGCAACATGTGAGCCTGGTAAGGTCCAGTTACTTCCTGCCGCAGATCTTTTTAACACTCTTAATAACGGATAATTTAAAATGGATGTACCACCAACATTAAAACCCTGACCTTCGAGACCGATTGTATAAGTTCCCCCTGTAATTCCATTGTTATCAATTTGCCAGTAGCCGGAAGGACTGTAAGTGTCCACTGTATAACTTCCGTCTAACAGAGGAACTGTAGAATTTGTGCCCGGGTCAGAAGCAACGAATTTTGCAGTCAATGTTCCACCTGCAGTAGGGGCTGTCGTAAAAGATAAAGTTATTTTATTTAAATTTCCGGATGTTCCTACAGGGAATATAATATTCGAAACAGTTAATGCATCAAACCATCTGACAAAACCTCCGGAGCTTCCTGTAATTATATTTCCTGAAGTATATGTAAATAAACCCGTGATTATATTACTAAGCCCGAGTGTAAGTAAATTCGAACCGGTAATTATATTACCATTTATCATAGTTAATGTACCAAATACGTTAATATTAGTACCTGTACCAAAAGTTAAATTCCCACCATTAATTATTAAATTATTTATAAAAAGTGTACCACCTGCAATTAATAGATTTAAAGTAGTACTCGTGTTAACCGTAATTGAATTTACTGTGAAAGGAGTATTTGTAATAGATATTGGTCCTGTTATACTACCCGGGAAAACTGCGTCATCAGTTATCCCCGGTGGACCACTCGCTGGAGACCAGTTAGTCTTAATACTCCAATCTCCTCCACCTGTTTTATTCCAGGTATATGTTCTGGAGAATGTTGTATTAATAAAAAAACAAAAAATTATAATTGTTAATAAGTATTTAATAAAGTATTTCATTTTTAATTTCATTTATAATTTTACTATTTACTATAAATTTTATAGTAATGAAGCATTTAACATCATTAATCTTAAATCGTTCCTTATTTTTTGTAATATATTTTATGATTTTAGTTTCTCATTTTAGGTAGAAGATTAATATTATATTTTATCAGAAAGATAAAATATTTTAATAATTTTTATGATTCCGATAGAATTTATCGCAGATTGAACGAAAAATACAGATACCCTTATTGATTGATTATTCTTTTTTATTTCTTTAAATTTACATTTAAATAAAGTTATAGGAGGGTATTTGTCTTCCACGAGTATAGAGTATTAAATAGAAGAATCAACAGTGAGAGCATTCTTAATGATAAGGTTCTTGTTTTAAACCAAAATTATGAACCAATCACTATATGCAATGTCCGCAGAGCAGTTGTTTTAATGTTTCTCGGTAAGGCTGAACTTGTCAGCAGCGTTGACAATAAATACATTAACACTGTTTACCGGACATTCGTCTATCCGAGCATCGTACGATTATCACTTTTTGTCAGAGTTCCTTTTAAAAAAATAATACTTTCCCGAAAGAATATTTTAAGAAGGGATAATCACAGGTGTCAGTATTGCGGTTCAACGTCAGCTTTAACTATAGACCACATTATTCCGAAATCGCGCGGAGGTGATGACACGTGGGAAAATCTTGTTGTTGCTTGTATTAAATGCAACAATAAAAAAAGTGACAGAACTCCTGAAGAAGCCAAAATGTCATTGAGGACTAAACCGAAGAAACCTTCTCATATAACATTTATCAAGAATTTTGTGGGTCGTGTCGATGAGGAGTGGAAACCTTATTTGTACATGTAAGTTATTCAAAATTATTCCTGATAGCCGGTACATATTCGAAGGAATAAATTTTAAAAGGGGATAAACCGCATTAAATAATATTTGAATTTTTTTCTGTTTTTGTAGGTAAGGTATGAAATAATATCCTTTTTATTTTAATTTTTGTAATTTCTTTTTATGAGTGAAGATTATTTTCCCGGTATATATGATACAGAATTCGAGAGGCTTAAATTCCAGCGTTCGGTTTGGGAGGACATTACAAGAATTTTATGTACCCGCCTGAGTATTTCGAAAGGCACGAAATGTCTTGTTGTTGGGGCAGATCCGGGATTAACCTCATTCGATTTAAGAGAAATTATCGGAGATGAAGGTGAGCTTAAAATTCTTGAACCCGCAGAAAATTTTCTAAATCATATCAAATTAAATTCAAAGATAAATAATCGGGGAAATATTAATAAATCTTTCACTTCATATATACCGGGAACAGATTATCATGGTATTATTAATGAGGTTGAAGGAAAAAATGTGTTATTCAAATGAAAAGAATAAAATTAAAATGAAATCATTATTTTTCTCTCCTATTGTTTTTAATGTCAGAAGAAGAAAAATACAATAAAATTATAATAAAAAATTTTTTAAAAATTAATCACATTATCATATATTAAATGGATATACAAAATAAGAAGGTGTTGATTCTTGGCGGCTGGGGTTTAGTTGGCTCTGCCACTGCAAGAAAGATAGTTGAAGGTAATCCAAAACAAGTAATATTAACTTCATTGAAAGAAAATGAAGCAAAAGAAATATGTGACATTCTGAATAAAGAATTTAAGAAGAAAAAACTTTTTGTTCCTTATTGGGGAAATATTTTTGTTCGTAATGATTTTAAAGATATGGACAGGCGGATACTACTGAATGAAAGGGAAATGAGGAGTAAAATGATTCACGATGTTATCGATGAGCTCGACGAAAAAATGCTTAAAGAATCGACCATTTATCAAATGTTATTGAAATTCAAGCCCGATATTATTATTGATTGTATCAATACCGCTACAGGAATTGCTTATCAAAATATTTACAGTTCTTATGCGGATGTTTTAAATATTACTGAAAATTCAAAGGATAAGGATTATGAAAAACTTGTTACTGCTTCCGAAAAACTTATGTGTACATCTTATATCCCGCAGTTAATCCGTCATGTTCAGATTATATATAATGCTATGGTGAATTTCGATGTTAAATATTATTTTAAAGTCGGCACAAGCGGTACAGGAGGAATGGGACTTAACATTCCGTTTACTCACAGTGAAGAAAAACCATCGAGAGTTTTACTTAGCAAATCGTCAGTTGCAGGCGCGCACACTTTACTGCTTTTCCTGATGGCACGTACACCGAACAGTCCTTTAATAAAAGAAATTAAACCTACTGCGGCAATTGCCTGGAAAAAAATATCGTACGGCAAAATAAAAAGAGGCGGCATGCCCATTCAGATTTATAATATAAAATCAGACGACACTATAAAACTGAACTCGGATTTTAAAAGAACTCTTGATAAAAAATTCGAGGAAGCAGGGAATCTTGAAACGGTTTACATCGNNGACACGGGTGAAAACGGAATATTTTCCAGAGGTGAATTTGAAGCAATCACTACCAACGGTCAGATGGAATTTGTAACCCCTGAAGAAATTGCAGAAAATATTTACAGGGAATTGCGGGGTGGAAATACAGGCAACGACATAATAAGCGCTCTTGATTCATCCGCTATGGAACCATCTTACAGGGCAGGATTCCTTCAACACAGTGCATCGGCGAAAATCAGAGAACTTGAGAATAAAAACAACACGTATTCGGTTGCATTTGAAATGCTCGGTCCGCCAAAATTATCGAAGCTTTTGTACGAAGTTCATTTAATTAAATTAATATACACTAATTTCAGTAACTTCATTAATGATACTCCGGAAAATCATTCAAAAAAAATATTCGATTTGCTTAAAAAGAATCCTAAATTAAGGAACGAAATCGTTTCCATCGGTATTCCTATTTTATATCCCGACGGGAAGGAAATATTACGCGGACCTGATATAAAGATTCCATCGGTTGCAGAAGGTGAAACTATAAAAATTTCAAAAGCTAAAATTGAAAAATGGGCACAGGACGGTTGGTTCGACCTTAGAGTAAGTAACTGGAAATTATGGAAAGAAAGATTTAAAAAAATAATGGATGTCACAGAAAAGCAAAATGATGTCAGGAATAGTTCGAGACATGTATTCAACTACGATTACTGGCAGAATTTTGAAAAAATAAACATAGGAAAAGTTGTAGGCTGGATATTCATTAATGAGGAAAAAGGAAGAAGGATGAAAGGTTGATTCTAAAAAATAAAAAATAGAAAATAAAAATAAATTTCAATATAGAATTAGATAATTGAATTTGGTTAGTAATTTATTTCTGCAAAAAAGTAAAAGCGAGAGAATTTTTTTACAAATTTAAAAAGTAAATATTAAAAAATATTGGCGGCATATACATTAAGCATATTGATTTTTTTTCCGATAGTTTTTTCAATCCCGATTTTTTTCTTTAACAAAGAAAAAACCACTTTGATAAAAACATATGCTTTAATCATATCTTTGATTACTTTTATAATTTCGGTTTATATATTTTTCATTTTCAATCCTGATTCCGGCGAATATGCATTTGTTGAAAGAAGGGTATGGATTCCGTTGCTGAATTCTTATTATCAGGTTGGCATAGACGGCATTTCCTTGCTTCTGATACTTTTAACGACATTCATTATTCCATTGAGCATTCTCGCGTCTTTTAATACAATAAAAAACAGGACGAAAGAATTTTATTTTTTAATCCTGCTTCTTGAAGGTTCACTGATTGGTGTATTTTGTGCAACCGATTTACTTTTATTTTATTTCTTTTGGGAATTTATTCTCATTCCAATGTATTTCCTGATAGGAATCTGGGGTTCGGACGACAGAGTTTATGCTACCGTTAAGTTCTTTATATATACCATGACAGGCAGTGTGTTATTATTGATTGGAATAATCTGGTTAGGATTTTTATGCATTCCGTACGTAGGATTTTTTTCGCTCGATTTAACAAAGCTAATTACGGTAACATCTTCGTTACCAATGGATAAGCAGATATATCTGTTTATTCTTTTTACTCTTGGCTTTTTAATTAAAGTCCCGCTGTTTCCTTTTCATACCTGGTTACCCGATGCACACGTGCAGGCGCCGACAGCAGGGAGTGTTATACTTGCGTCGCTTCTTTTAAAAATGGGTACTTACGGTTTAATTCGATTTTCTTTCGAATTATTCCCGGCTGCATTTATAAAATTAACACCAATTATTGCTGTATTAGCAGTGGTCGGAATAATTTACGGAGCACTACTTTCAATTGTCCAGAAGGATATGAAAAAGCTCGTAGCATACTCATCCGTAAGCCATTTAGGATTTGTCGTACTTGGAATTTTTGCATTAACACAGGAATCGTTACAGGGCAGTGTATTACAAATGGTCAATCATGGCTTATCAACAGGCGCTTTATTTTTAATTGTGGGAATGTTATATGAAAGAAGGCATACAAAAGAGATTTCCGAATTCGGCGGATTGATGAAAGTGATGCCGGTTTTTTCTGCGATATTTCTTATCGTTTGTTTATCTTCTATCGGATTACCCGGATTAAACGGATTTGTCGGTGAATTTTTAATTCTGGTCGGAGCTTTTAATGCGCCGAATCTTCACTCATATTCTTATACGATATTTGCCACGACGGCTGTAATTCTATCAGCTGTATATTTGTTATGGTTATTTCAAAGAGTAATGACGGGACCGATAGAAAATGAAAAAAATAAAGATTTAAAAGATGTCAGTAAATTAGAATTGTGTACATTAATTCCAATATTAATATTTATTGTCTGGATAGGTGTTCAGCCTAATACATTTCTTAAAATATCTGAAAATAGTGTTAAAAAGGTGCTTTTAATTTATGATAGTGCTAAACAAAGAATAAATAATAACGATGCAGTACCAAAATAAAAATTCAATGTACAATGTACAATGAAGAGCAAGTAGTTGTAGTATTTACGGAAATTTTTCAATAAATTAAAATAATTATTTTTTTGTTACCTTACCTTTTTACTAATCTTCATTTTATTTTTTTGATTTTATATTTATAATTTAATGGATTTAATATTAATTGCTCCTTTTGTTCTGCTTTTATTAGCAATCGGGATATTGCCTTTTGTAAACGAAAAATGGTGGCNNCCTGCCGTAATTATCATATTTATTTATTTAATGTTTTTGAATGGTTCTGATAAAATCATTCTTTCCCTGGAAGATTATTTCAGTTTTATCTGTCTTCTCTTCAGTCTTTATGTTGTATCAGGAGGAATTTATTTTAAAATAAAAGGGAAGGCTACTCCTGTAAATAATTTGATAATTCTAGCGGTTGGTTCTGTTGCTGCAAATATTTTCGGAACGACAGGTGCGGCGATGCTTTTAATAAAACCTTATATAGAATCAAATAAATACAGGATAAAAAGTTATCATATAATATTTTTTATTTTCCTCATTTGCAATGTCGGGGGTTTATTAACTCCAATAGGCGACCCGCCATTACTTATAGGTTATATAAAAGGCATACCGTTTTTCTGGGTTACGGAAAATTTATTTTTATACTGGATTATTGCAGTATTATACTTGCTGATTATCTTTTTCTTAATCGATAATTATTTTTATAAAAAGTTAAAATCCGGAAAACAATCGGAAGCAGAGAAAAAGAAAGAAGAGATAAAAGCCGGAGGTTTTATAAATTTCATTCCTTTGATTATTATTATTGGTTCGGTATTTATTACAAAACCTTTGTTTGTAAGGGAAGCAATAATGCTTATCTGTGCTGTTATTTCTTATAAAACCACTCCTGTTGAAATTCATAAGCGGAATAATTTTAATTTCAGACCCATAAAGGAAGTGGCGATTTTATTTGCAGGTATTTTCATTACAATGATTCCGGCTCTGGACTATTTAAAACAGAATTCTGCATCTATAGGTTTAAAGAATCCGGGAGATTTTTATTGGGGTGCGGGTATATTAACAAGTTTTCTTGATAGTGCACCTGCTTACATAAATTTTCTGGCGGCATCTATGGGTTTAACTAATCTTTCTATTTATAGTATTCCGGATGTTAATGCGTTTTTAAATACTAATTCCGGTTTTATCATAGCAATTTCAGTATCATCTGTTTTTTTCGGTGCGATGACTTACATTGGAAATGGTCCGAATTTACTCGTGAAATCGATTTCGGAACACAAGGGAATTAAACTTCCCGGATTTTTTGCATATATATATAAATATTCTTTGGTAATTTTGTTACCTTTTTATTTTATATTATGGCTGTTATTTTTTAAATAATTAATAAATTGAAAGCGTTGGATTTATACTGACATTAATAAGGAACTTATATAATTTATTTGTGTATTAAACTTAAAAGAAAACATTAAGATGAACAAAAAACTAATAGTCCCGATTTTCATACTTCTTATAGTTGTGGGAATCATTGCGGGAATGAAAATTCAGACCGCTATTTCGGATGATAAAATAGATGACCAGGTCCGTAAATTTCGTGAAGTATTAAATATAACTTCGAGGTATTATGTCGATGATATCGATTCACAAAAACTTACTGAAGCTGCTACCAGAGGAATGCTGGAAGAACTCGACCCTCACTCCGTATATATGAGTGCTGATGTAGTCAAAAGAGAAAATGAAAGTTTCCAGGGAAGCTTTGAAGGAATAGGTGTTGAATTCGATATAATTAACGATACGTTAACAGTAGTTTCGCCTATAAGCGGAGGACCTTCGGAAAAACTCGGTATACTTGCCGGTGATAAAATTGTTAAAATTGATGGTGCCAATTGCGTAAAGATTTCCCGTGATGATGTACCTAAAAAATTACGCGGTCCGAAAGGAACCATTGTTAAAGTTTCTATCGTCAGATCAGGATTATCAAAACCTCTCGATTTTGAGATTACAAGGGATAAAATTCCTATTTACAGCGTAGATGCATCATTTATGATTGATGATAAGACNNCGGGATATATTAAAGTATCACGTTTTGCATCGACGACACATGATGAGTTCATGCAAAATATGAATAAACTCCGCGGTGCGGGAATGAAAATGGTAATTCTTGATTTAAGAGGAAACCCGGGTGGTTATCTCGACCAGGCTTTTAAAATGGCAAGTGAATTTTTACCTGCCGGTAAAAAAATAGTTTATACAAAGAGCCGCATTAAAGAATTTGAAGAAGTATATAATTCCACGGGTGGTGCTTTTCAGGATATTCCTCTGATATTATTAGTCAATGAAGGTTCCGCATCAGCAAGTGAAATTGTTGCTGGAGCAATTCAGGACTGGGACAGGGGATTAATTGTCGGTGAAAATACGNNTGCAAAGGCAATTTCCTCTTGCCGATGGTTCTGCTTTCAGAGTTACTACGGCAAGGTATTTCACGCCATCAGGCAGGTTAATTCAAAAACCATACGAAGGCGGAAAGTATAAAAATCCAATTATGATGTACGATACTTTGGAAGGCGAAAATCTTTATCACGAACACGAGCAGGAATCGAAAGATACAACAAAACTCGAATTCAAAACTATGGGCGGCAGAACGGTATACGGCGGCGGTGGTGTCACTCCTGATTTCTTCGTTAAGCTCGATACCTTAACCTCTTTCACTGTACAACTCAGAAGATTAAATTTATTTTATGAATATGCTGAAAAATATATGACTGCTAACAGAAAAAATATTGAATCTTCATATCCTAATTACAGCGATTTTAGTTCTAAATTCGTTGTAACTGAAACTATGCTAAAG
>PNBM01000096.1 GCA_003135995.1 Ignavibacteriota bacterium
ACTTTAAAAGTAAACTATATTTTTTTTAACTTTATTATTTATTATTATAATTAAATTTATACTCTGACTAATGATCTGGAGCCCTTCAAAACACAGACGGTATGCTCAGGTTGCAGATTTTCTCACATCTTTAGCCGTATATCTTTTTTGTTATTTTATTCTTATTCTTCTGCATGATTTAAACGGTGATGTTTTTCCGCCGATTTTTAAACCTACAAAGTTCGATTTATTCCTGGTAATAGTTTTTTCCATTTTAACGGTTGCAATTTTTGAATTCCAAAAAGCTTATAACCATCAGAGATTTACATCCATAAGCCGCGAAATCACTATAGTCCTTAAAGTAGTGAATATTAGTATCTTATTGAACATCGCGATTGTATTTTTATTAAAACTCTCAGCTACGCCAAGAACATTTTTTATAGTTTATTATAATCTTGCAATCGTATTATTAATTACTGAAAAGCTTTCACTTTTTTATATTGCCTATATAGTCAGAAAAAGGGGAGCGAATCGAAGAAAGGTGTTATTAGTAGGAACCGGAAATCGTGCAAATAATTTTATTAAAACGGTAAAAACTTATTATGGATGGGGTCTTGATATTCTGGGAATATTAACGGATGATGAAAAAAAAGTCGGTTTGAAAATTGAAAATATAGATGTAGTTGATACTTATAATCATATAGATGAAGTATTGAAAAGAATTAATCCCGAAGAAGTTATTATTACTTTATCAACTAAAAAATTTGAAAACATTTCAAAAATTGTTGATAGCTGCCAGTTACAGGGAATTCAGGTCAGACTTTATTCGGATTTCTTCGGCAAATTTACAAGAAATTTTAAAATAGATAATATTTTCGGTCTTAACATCATAAGTTTCAACGATATTCATCATAGTGAAATGGATTTATATATAAAAAGAATTCTCGATATTATTATTTCATCGTTAATGTTGATAATCCTTTCACCACTGTTTTTAGTCATATCGATATTAATTCTTGTACAGGACGGTTTTCCGATATTGTATAAATGGAATATTGTCGGATATAACCGAAAACCCATCAGAAGCTGGAAATTCAGAACGATGGTAAAAAATGCGGACGAATTAAAGAAAAAATTATTAAAAAGGAATGAGATGTCCGGGCCCGTTTTTAAAGTTTCTAATGACCCGAGAATCCTTCCTGTAGGAAATTTTTTAAGAAAACACAGCTTCGATGAATTACCACAACTTTATAGTGTTTTAAAAGGAGATTTGAGTCTCGTCGGTCCGAGACCACCATTACAGGATGAATTCAGCGAGTTTAACTTCTGGCATAGAAGAAAACTGAGCGTAAAACCGGGAATTACATGCTTATGGCAAATATCAGGAAGAAATGAAATCTCGAGTTTTGATGACTGGGCGAAATTAGACCTTGAATATATTGATAACTGGACACTCTGGTTGGATTTGAAAATTTTATTAAAAACTATCCCTGCTGTACTTAGCGGAAAGGGTGCTAAATAAATTTGTCTTTAGTATTAGTCACAGGAGGTGCAGGTTTTATCGGTTCGCATACAGTCGATAAACTTATTAATGAAGGACTGGATGTACGGATACTTGATAATTTACAGAAGCCTGTTCATTTGAAAGGTAAACCAGGCTATTTGAATCATAAAGCAGAATTTATATTTGGAGACGTCAGAAATAAAAAAGATATTGAACTTGCTTTAAAAGATGTGGATTATATTTTTCATTTCGCTGCTTACCAGGATTATCTTACGGATTTTTCTAATTTCTTTCATACAAATTCAGTAAGTACAGCCCTGATTTATGAAGTTATTGTTGAAAAAAAATTGAAGATTAAAAAAATAATTGTAGCCTCATCACAATTTGTTCAGGGGGAAGGCGTTTACAAAAATAAGGACGGAAAACTATATTATCCCGACCTGAGACCTTTAAACAGTCTTGAACAGGGAATTTGGGACTGGCACGATGAAAACGGAGGAACTTTGGACTGGATGTGGACGCCTGAATCATATTCAAATCCACCGAATGCTTATGCAATGTCTAAATATTCTCAGGAACTTCAGGCAATGAAGTTCGGTAAACGATATGAAATTCCGAGTGTAGCTCTTCGGTATTCTATCGTGCAGGGTCCGAGACAATCATTTTATAATACTTACAGCGGAGCCTGCAGAATATTTTCGTTAAGTTATTATTTAAATAATGCTCCTGTAATTTATGAAGATGGAGAACAAAGAAGGGATTTTATTAATGTTCACGACGCTGTCGAGGCAAATTTTTTAGTACTAAATGATAATAGGGCAGATTATGGTGTCTTCAACGTTGGAGGCGGTAAACCATATACAATTGCTGAATTTGACAGAATCGTGGCAAAAGTTTTTAAAAAAGAAGATATATTACCCAATATTCCGGGGAAATTCCGGTTTGGTGATACAAGAAATGCTTGTTCTGATATAAGTAAAATAAGCAAAATTGGATTTACCCCTGTTAACGATGCATACTTCAGTGTACAGGAATACAAAGATTATCTTGAAAGTCAGAAAGATATCGATGACTTTGTAAAATATGCGAATGAAAAAATGAAACAAATGAATATTATTATTAATGTAAAAAATAAGAATTAACTTAATTTGAAGGCATTTCTATTAGCAGCAGGATTAGGAACAAGATTGAAGCCCATGACAGATGATATTCCTAAATGTCTTGTCCCGATTTGTGGAACTCCGTTGATATATATATGGCTTGAATTAATTGAAAATGCAGGTATCGATGAAGTTTTAATTAGTACTCACCATTTCGCAGATAAAGTAAGAGATAAAATTTTACAGCGTAAAAATAAAGTAAAAATAAAATTTTATCATGAATCTGTTCTTCTTGGAAGCGGCGGTTCAATTGCAAAAAATTATGATTTTGTAAAAAATGAAGACAATTTTTATATTCTTTATGCAGATAATCTTACAAACGTCAAATTAAAGGAAATTTGGGAATATCATTCAAAAATAGATTCGATTTTTACTGTTTATGTTTATGAAACAGACAAACCGAAAGAAAAAGGAATTTTTGTCGCTAACGAAAACGGAAAAGCTGAACGGTTCGAAGAAAAACCCGAAAATCCCGAATCAAACTTGGCTAATTCGGGAATTGGTGTAGCTAATAAAAAGATTTTTGATTATTTTAATAATAATTTATACATAGATTTTGGAAAAGACGTAATGACAAAATTCATTGATCGTATGTACATCATGAAAACACATGATTATATTAAAGATATCGGAACAATGAAGGATTATTGGGATGCTCAGACAGAGTGGAATAGATTAAATAAATAAAATATATTATGCTAATAACTCAAACACCATTAAGAATTAGTTTACTTGGCGGTGGAACAGATTTAAAAGAGTTTTATGAATNNGCTATTGATAAATTCATATTTGTTATTGTAAAGGAAAGATACGATGACTTGATTTATGTAAATTACTCTAAAAAAGAAATTGTAAAAGATATTTTTGAATTAGAACACGAATTGGTCAAAGAATGTTTATTCACTGTTGGAATCAAAAATGGACTGGAAATAAGTATTCTTGCAGATATTCCATCGGAAGGTTCCGGTCTTGGTTCTTCAAGTTCTTTAACTGTTGGTCTATTAAATGCTTTGTATATATTTCTGGGAAAACAAGTGCCTCCTGAAAGATTAGCGGAAGAAGCGTGCGATATAGAAATAAACAGATGCAAAAAACCTATCGGAAAACAGGATCAATATATCGCTGCATTTGGAGGATTGAATTCATTTCTGTTTAATAANNTTTTAATAAAGATGGTTCAGTTACAACAAAGGGAATTAACATATCTGAATCAGAAAAGAGAATTCTTGGTTCAAATATGTTACTTTTTTATACGGGCGTTACCAGAAAATCGAATGAAATACTATCAGAGCAATCGAAAGAAACAAAAAAGAATTTTGCATTTCTGAAAGAAATAAAAGAACTGGCTGTAAAAGCAGAGAATGTGATTTATCAAAAGAAATTCGGTGAAATCGGTCTTCTTTTAAAAAGAAACTGGGAGCTGAAAAAGAAATTAGCCCGGAAAATATCTAATGATGAAATAGATAAAATGTATCAAAAAGCAATGAAGGGCGGTGCTTCAGGTGCAAAGATATCAGGCGCCGGCGGTGGAGGATTTATGCTTGTTTATTGCGAAAGAAATCACCAGAATTCCGTCAGGGAAGCTATGAAAGAATACAGGGAAATGCCGTTCTTATTGGAAAATGACGGCTCAAAAGTAATTTTTAATTATAGAAGATATTCATGGAAATAAAAAAATATTTTAAAATTTTCAAAAATGTAATCGATAAAGTGAATATTGACGAAGTTCAATCACTCATAGATTGCATTTTTTCAGCCTATGAAAACAAGAAAATGGTTTTTCTTATAGGCAACGGCGGGTCAGCTTCGAAAGCATCTCACCTCGCACAGGATTTCTCTAAAGGTCTTATTCAAAATCCGAACCCATCAAACAGATTGAAAGCTCTTAGCCTGACTGATAATATTCCTTATATCACTGCTTTGGGTAATGATGAAGGTTACGAAAATATTTTCACCGGGCAGCTTAAGATTTTTGCAAACGAAGGAGATTATTTGCTGGCAATAAGCGGTTCAGGAAATAGTAAAAATATTATTAACGCTGTTAATTTTGCANNTCATAATATGACAGTAATAGGAGTTACAGGTTATGACGGAGGGGTATTAAAAAAACTTTCGGATATTTCGGTTCATGTAAATTTGAATGATATGTGTATGGTTGAAAGCGTACATTCTATGTTGTTTCATTATATAGTTACAAATCTGAGAGAAAGAATTTCAGGAGTTTCAATTGACGAAAACGAAATTTTTAATGATTAAAACCTTACATTTTTTTGTAATTCTTTTATTTTCATTTTGTTTAACAATTCAGGTCAACGCTCAGATTGAGCTCGTTCCACCTTCTCACCCGGTTTATGATTATTTAAAAAGAATGCAGGTGAAAGGTATCATTCCTGAATACAATTCTTCAAATATTCCGATTTCGAGAGGTGAAATTGCAGGTTATCTTAAGATTATTGAAGGACAAAAGCTTACGGGAACCGATAAATACATGATGGAAGATTATAAGGCTGAATTCGAGTTTGATATGACAGGTTCTTTAAGAAAATCCACAAATCTCTTTAATAAATTTAATTCGGAAAGTATATTCGGGAACCATCGCCAGAAATATATTTATAATTATGCGGACACGAATGCTTCTTTGTTCTTCGATATTAACGGTGACTTTTATCAACGAAACTCCAAAGGTGATTCGATTGGTAATAATGCTATTACTCTCGGAGAATTGGGATTTAGAATTCGCGGCAGTTTGTATAATTCTGTAGGGTTTTATCTAAGAGCCTCAAACGGGCAAAAAATAAAAGGACAATCCAAAGACATTATATTTGCGGCGAATTATGATCCGTTATTAAAAGCTAACACAAAATTTGTTAATGAACAAAAAAATTTCGATTCTTACGAAGGCTATTTAAGATACCAGACTCCTTCTAACTGGCTGTCTGTAACTGTGGGTAAAGAAGCACTCTATGAGGGTTTTGGCTATATCGATAAGATGTTTCTTTCAAATAATACAATCCCTTTCAATTTTTTGAAACTGGATATCGCTTATAAAAAGTTTAAATATTCATTCCTGTATGGTTCTATAAAAGGCGATTCGTTAGGAATAGATTTGCAATCCAAAAACATTGTTTCTCACAGGTTAGACATCGGTTTAACACGAAAATTTAAATTGGGCTTTTATGAAAGTGTGATTATAAGTAATAATCCTTTTAGTTTTACATATCTAAACCCCATTAGCTTCTTAACTTCCGCGGATTTGAATACAGGAGCAAAAGAGACAACGGATAACAATACATTAGCAGGATTTGATTTTGAACTGGCACCAATAAAGAATATTACATTTCAGGGTACACTTTTAATTGATGATTTGAATTTATCAACATTGTATAAAAGCGATTCAACTTCGAACGATAATAAATTCGGATATCAGTTAGGTATTTTTTGGGCAGATGCTTTGTCCCTGCCTAATGTGAACTTAAAATTAGAATATACCAGATTAGATCCATTTGTTTATTCGCACAGGTCAAATAAATCTTCTTACACCAACTGGGATATGTCACTCGGACATTCAGTACCTCCGAATTCGGATGAAATTGCACTGAATCTTCATTATGATGTTACAAACAGGATTAAATTTAATTTTCTGTATCAATTCCAGCGTTCCGGTGAAGGAATACTAATTGATTCAATTACCGGGAAATTAATTATTAATTATGGCGGTAATATTAATCGGGGGGATGGTGATTTATATATTACAAAAATAAATTTTTTGAACGGAAACAGGATTAACAGGAGCATTATTACTTTCAATCTTGTATTTGAGCCGATAAAACAATATTTTGTAGAGTTAAAATATCAGTTAAGAATTCTGAATCTCAAATATTTAGATAGACAAGTAAACGAATCATTATACTGGGCTACACTTCGCGTGGATTTATAATTTTGAAAATTATTTAAAAACTTGATTATTTCATAAATATAGTTTAATTTTAATAATATTTTAATAAAATAACCACACGTTATGAATAAAATAATAATACTATTTTTAGTAATTATTACATCATTTTTTTATACAAATTCATTTACACAAACCTTTACTCCGCCTAAAGTAATCTTAGGAATTTCATTCGATGGAAATTTTGCAACAAACGATGCTCATGGTACAAATGTAGTAGAACAAACACTATATGGAATGCTTTGGGGTAAAGGAGCTACTGTGGAGGCAAAATATTCGTTAGGTTCCCGTCTTAGACACAGAATCATTGCAAGTGTCTCATATAATAAAATGATTAATAATACGCTTCGGAATAAAATTCCATTTTTTGTAGGAATTCCGGATGATGCTACACCTTATACTAATAATGATATATGGACGGGTGCGTTGGGTTATGAATATGCATTTAATCCAAGATGCAGAAGTAAACAGTTTATCGGATTTGCCGTTACAGGAAATTACCTCACTAGTTCAGATAAATCGTATTTTCCATTTGACCCGGCATTCAGGGTTGGCTTACAATTCAGTACAGGTTACGAATTTGTCACGGACAGAAGTTTTAAAACAGGTATTTCTTTAGGGCTAAAATATAATCTTATGAATATTGTGGGGATAAGTAATGGGGTACACAATTTAAATGATGGTTCGGATGATGGGGGAGCAGGTTATTGGAGAAGAATAGGAATGCTTACTATAAATATTGGGTTTAATTTTTATTTAGGGGTGAAACCATATAAGCCTTAATCTTTTTTTCAATATTACTGATTTTATAAAAATTCCACTAATAGTGGAATTTTTTATTTTATAAAGAAATATTTTGCTTCGGGGTGATGAACAACAATAGCGTTTGTGGATTGTTCAGGCACCATCTGCCACTCTTCAGTTAAAGATATTCCGATTCGCTCAGGTTTTAATAATTCAAAAAGTAATTTATTGTCTTCGAGATTCGGGCACNNTCCAAAAGAATATCTTGAACCCTGGTATCCCTGTTGAAAAATCTTTTTCATATCACCTGAGTCTTTATCACTTATACTTAATTCATCCCTTATAATTTTGTGCCAGTACTCAGCTAATGCTTCGGTAGTCTCAACTGAAAATCCATGAAAATATAAATAATCCCGGTATTTATTCTCATCATATAATTTTTTAGAGTATTCCGATGCGATGCTTCCAACGGTTACAATTTGAAATGCACAAACATCAATAACGTTAGATTCCTTTGATTTGAAGAAATCGCTTATGCAAAGTAACTTGTTTTTACTTTGTCTCGGGAAAGAAAATCTTACCCACTCATTAACATTATCAGTACTTAAATTTTTTAATTCAATTCCTTTCCATTCGTTATATAAATCATTAATTCCATTTGGTCTGTAAATAATTAAATCATTACCATCTGACTGACAAGGAAAATATCCGTATATAACTTTAGGAACTAATAATTTTTCTCTTTTCGCTTTTAATTTCAATTCATTGAACTCAGGATAAATTTCATTCTTCAGCAATTCTTCGTATTCTGAATCGGGTTTATTCCTGTCTTTATATACATTCCAGCTTCCACGGAAAAGTGCTATTTCATTTATGTATTCGTAAATTTTTTCAAGCGGGATATTTTCAATAATTTTGCTTCCAAGAAAAGGCGGTTTCGGAACGGGATTATCTTTTTTAACATTTGATATTTTTACAACAGCTTCTCCGGTTTGCTTTTCTTCCATCGAATTCTTTTCTTCTTTTCTCGGGTCAATGTAAATTTCAAGTCTGGGCTTATCACCTTTCTTTTTGTATTCAAGAATATTCTGCATATATTTCAAACCATCAAAAGCATCGTTCGCGTAATAAACATCGCCTTTGTATAAACTTCTTAAATCACCTTCAACGAATCTTCTGTTTAATGCTGCTCCACCTAAAATAACAGGAATTTCCATTTCCCGTTCGTTTAACTGCTCTAGGTTTTCTTTCATTATGGCTGTGGATTTGACGAGTAATCCGCTCATACCTAATGCATCCGCATTATTTTCCTCGAAAGAAGATATCATTGTTTCTAACGGACATTTAATTCCCAGGTTGATTACCCTGTACCCGTTATTAGTTAAAATTATGTCCACTAAATTTTTTCCTATATCGTGAACATCTCCTTTCACAGTAGCAAGAACCAATACGCCTTTCGATGATTCTCCTTCTATTTTTTCCATATATGGTTCAAGATATTGAACGGCAGTTTTCATGCATTCTGCAGATTGCAATACAAAAGGAAGCTGCATTTGTCCGGAACCGAACAAATCACCTACGACCTTCATTCCGTCAAGTAAAAAATTATTAATTATATCAAGGGCAGGATAATTTTTTAAGGCTGCATCGAGGTCCTTTTCAATACCGATTTTATCTCCGTCAATAATTCTGTTCTTTAATATCTCCGCAATTGATAAATTTTCTTTGACAATATTTGTTTTGTCTTCTGATACTTTATCTGCGTAATAACTCATAAGTTCTTTTAATGGATCATACACACATTTTTTATTTTCCATATATAGCGATTAATTAAAAAATAATTTCTTCTTCAAATTAATTTTGTATTAGATCATAAGCTTTCCTTATGAACTAACGCAAAAGATATTAAACGGAAATTCGATTTTTATTACTTATTTAATTCCTGCTCTATTAAAGATGTTATTTGTGAATCCTCAGGAGTTACTTTGCTTTTAAATCTGCCAACTACATTACCGTTTTTATCAACTATAAATTTTTCAAAATTCCAGCCTATGTCTCCCGCAGGTGGATATACAATCAGTTTAGAATAAAGCGAACTTTTTTCGTCACCCAACACCTTTATCTTATCGAAGAGTTTAAAAGAAACGCCATAATTTGTTTCACAGAAAGTTTTTATTTCATCATTCGTTCCGGGTTCCTGGCTGTGGAAATCATTGCAAGGAAAAGCAAGTATTTCAAATCCTTTATTTTTGTAAGTTTCATAAATTTTTTCTAATCCGGTGTACTGCGGTGTAAATCCGCATTTAGATGCAACATTTACTATCATAAGAACTTTTCCATTGTAATCGGAGAGTTGCTTTTCGTTCCCATCCATCGTTTTAACTTTTATATCTGAAATATTAACAGGACTTTCCATTATTCTTGCTTTCGAATAAGATTTATTAATAGCAACCGAATTTGCCAGATAAACAGCTGTTATTACCATAATCAGGCAAGTGCCGGCGATTAATGCTTTTTTCATTATTTCTCCTTTATGTTTACATATATAACATTTAATCCATTCAAATAAATCCGTTCATAAAATACTGTTAATAAGAGCTATATAATTTATTTTTTAATAGCGAAAAATTTTTCCCTGAGTTTATGCAAAAAGTATAGTAAAATTGAAGATAATATACTAATAGTTAAAATTGGAATCCAGTAATTTGGGTTGATGGTTGTAATTTCATAAAATATCTTTATAAATCTTAAATAGGGAATGGAAACAGGAATAATCGATAACAAAAAATAAAGTAATAATAAAATCAGACCATAAACATAAAACAGTAATTTGTTCCCGCCCGATTCAATTGCAACAATAATGAAGTTTGAAATTGAAATAAAAATCATAATAGATATCATAATTAATTCAAGGTCACGCCTTACCGGGGCATAAAATATTGTTGCTAAATATTGGCCGGCATACCCGGCAGAAATAATCACAAGCGAAGAAATTATTACAAACGAAAAAACATCTTTTGAAAAATATTTGCATTTGGCAGTATTGTTATTTTTTAAAGTTAAAATAAACGCCGGCAGTCCTATTGCAAAAATATTTATAAGCGAGACACGTCTCGGAGTCAAAGGAAAATTCAGCGTGAATATAAGTGATAACAGGCTCAGATATATTACCATAAAATTCTTTGTCAGGAATAACTTAGAAACAGAATCTACAGTATTTACAATCTTATTTCCTTCGTCAAATATCTGAGGCAACAATGAAAATTTGTTTTTCAATAAAACAATATCCGCTACTTCTTTAGTTATCGCGCTTCCATCCTCCATTGCAATACCCATATCCGCTTGCTTTATTGCAGGCAAATCATTTACGCCGTCTCCAACCATCGCCGTATAAATTTTGTTCTTCCGGAGTACTTTTATAATTTTAAGTTTGTGTTCCGGTTTCAATCTTCCGAAAACGGATTTGTTTAATACAGTTTTTTCAAATTCCTCTTCATTGAGTTCGTCAAGATTTTTGCCGTTAATAATCTTTTCTTTTTCAAGATCCCAGCCGATTTTTTTAAGTATGGCTGATATTGCCTCTCCTGTATCCCCCGATAGAATTTTAAATTCAATATTGTTATCCCTGAAAAGTTTTAATGCATCGAAAATATCTTCCCTTATAGTATCGGTTATAGATACTATGCAAAGCGGTTCAACAGATAACCCGGAAATATCAATTTTATAAAAATCCGTAATTTTGGTGTTGACGATTTTCCCGAACAATAAATTTCTGTACAGGTCAAGATTATTTTTTTCGAATTCGGAAATTGCAATTTGTTGTTTATCAGCCGGTGTCCTTCCGATTAAAATGTCATATGCGCCAAAAATAAAATAACCTTCTGCATTATTTATTTTTAATTTTTGAATGCTAAACTTGTTTTCGGAACTAAAAGGCAACTCCGATAACATCTCCGCATCATTTATAATGTTGAATTTTTCCAATGTCCGAATTGTGGCATTTTTATCTGAAGAAAATTTCGAATAAGTTCCGAGTAAATTTTCAATATCATTATTTTGAAAATTTTCGGTAAGATTTATTACAGAATGTACACTTAGTTTGTTTTCAGTCAGCGTTCCTGTTTTATCCATGCAGACCACCTTCACGTTCGAGAAAGATTCAATTGCATTGAGCCTTTGAACTATTGCTCCGATTTTACTGATTCTGTAAACTCCAAGAGCAAAGGTAACTGATGACATCAGTACAAGCCCCTGCGGCACAAGAGATATAAGGATTGTCGCAATTCTCCGTATAAATTCAACGAATTGCCGGTCGGGTGATAAATTTGGTCTTACATTCCATGTAACGATTTCGAGTATTACGAGTATTAGTGCGATTAAAAATAAAACTTTTAGAATTAAATTTATTTTTTTCTGAAGTGGGGTTAATATGAATTTATATTTACTGGCGAGCGTAGTAACCGAATTCGCATAACTCTTTTCTCCGACTTTTACTGCTTTGTAATAACCGTTTCCCGAAACACAAAAACTACCTGAAAGGATTTCACTGTTTTCTTTTTTTAAAATAGGAATTGATTCACCTGTCAATAAAGATTCATCGATTTCGAGCATATTTGATTTTATCACTACACCGTCGACTACGATCTGGTCACCCCTGTTAATTTTAATTATATCATCTACGACAATTTCTTCTATGTTAATTGCAGACTCTTTTCCGTCACGCAAAACGTTTACCTGCTTTTTTAACAAAAGGTTAACTTTATCGAGAGCTTTCTTGGAACGGATTTCCTGGAAAAGTGCTATGAATGTGTTCGTTACGGCAATAAATAAAATACCGATTGAATCCAATAGAAGTCTTTTATCATTATTTTGAAAATAAAAAAAAAGCACGAATGCAATTATTCCGAAAATTATAAAATTAAAGAGAGAAAAAACATTTTCTATAATAATTTCGGGAATTGTTTTCGTCTTCGGCTTAGCTGTCTTATTGCTTAAACCTTCACTTACTCTTTTTTTTACTTCCCGGGATGTAAGTCCTTCAAATTCCAAATTAATAATTTTTACAGGCTTTTACAAATTCTCTGAATAACGGCTGCGGTCTGATTAACCTCGATTTAAATTCCGGGTGAAACTGGCTTGCAATAAAAAACGGATGAATCTTCTGCGGTAACTCGATAATTTCGACAAGTGAGCCGTCAGGAGAAAGCCCCGATAATTTCATATTGTGGTCTGTCAGTATTTTTCGATATAAATTATTTACTTCGTANNAACAAATGTAAGCAAGTGTTTTCTTTTCGACAATACAAGGATATGAACCCAGCCTCATCGATGCTCCTTTTAAAACTACCGATTTCTGGTATTCCATTATATCAATTACATTATATCTCGAGTTTTTAAACTCGGTTGAATTGGCGTTTTTCAGTTTACATATGTTCCGAGAATATTCAATAACGGCACACTGCAAGCCAAGGCATATTCCTAAAAAAGGAATTTTATTTTCACGGACGTATCTTGTCGCCATTATTTTCCCTTCGATTCCACGCTCACCGAATCCCGGACAAACTAACAACCCGCTTATATCTTTTAAAATTTCCTTTGTTTTATTAGGCTCCCGTTCTATTGCTTCGGCATCTACCCATTTTAAATTAACTTTCACTTCATTATGCGCGCCCGCATGTATAAAAGATTCCATTATGCTCTTGTATGCATCCGGAACAGAATTATATTTTCCGCAAATCCCGATTGATATTTCTTTCTTCGGATTTAAAATTTTATGCACTGCACGCTGCCAGTTCGAAAGATTTGGCTTAACAGTTTTCATATTTAATTTTTGCAGAATCACATCGTCGAATCTTTCATTATGCAGATTTACAGGCACACTATATATTGATTTTGCATCAAGTGCCTGCATTACGGATTCAGGTGCCACGTTACAGAATAATGCGATTTTAGCTTTTGCTTCTTTTGATAAAACCTGTTCGCTTCTGCAAATTAAAATATCGGGTTGTATACCTATTTCAAGAAGTTGCTTGACTGAATGCTGTGTAGGTTTGGTTTTTATTTCACCCGCTGCTTTAATATAAGGCACAAGTGTGAGATGAATGCATATCGAATTAATTTTTCCTGCTTCATGCATAAATTGTCTCAGTGCTTCAAGAAATGGCAGGGATTCTATATCACCGACTGTTCCGCCAATTTCTGTGATGATAACATCATAATTTCCTTTTGAAAGCGCCGTCATTCTTCTCTTAATTTCATCAGTAATATGTGGTATTACCTGCACCGTAGCTCCTAAATAATCTCCCCGCCTTTCCTTTGTTATCACTTCATTGTAAACCTGACCTGTTGTGGTATTATTGCATTTGGACATATTCTCATCGAGAAATCTTTCATAATGTCCTAAATCAAGGTCGGTCTCTGCTCCGTCTTCCGTGACGAAAACTTCACCGTGCTGAATGGGTGACATTGTGCCGGGATCAACATTTATATAAGGGTCGAGTTTTTGTATCGTAACTCTAAGACCTCTTAATTTTAAAAGTAATCCGAGCGATGCAGATGTTATTCCTTTACCTAATGAGGAAACAACTCCGCCTGTTAAAAATATGTATTTTGTCTGTTTCAAATTTATGTAATTAAATTACTTTGGCAAATAATTTAGAATTTATATATTTATTATCTTTTATGTAACTCTTTAATAAAAATCCCTCCTGTTTGAATCCGCATTTTTCAAGTACTCTTTCCGAAGCTGTGTTGCCTTCGAAAACAAAAGCCTGTACCCTTACAATTTGCAATTCATCGAATGCAAAATCGAGAACTTTATTCAACGCTTCAGTTGCAAATCCTTTTCCCCAATACGGCTCTCCTATCCAGTACCCCGTCTCATAACAATGCCCGGCTCTTTGATGCAAACCTATTCCGCCTATTATTTCACCGTTAAGTTCGATAGCATATAAAATATTTTCATTTTTATCAGCATTCTTTTTGCAAAATTTTAACCACGTCTTTGCATCTTTTTCTGTATAAGGGACCGGTATTTTATAAAGCCAGTCCGTTACGTTACTGTTGTTCAGCAAAGTCAATAACGGTTCAATATGTCTTTTCTCATATTTAACTAAATCTATCATTCTTAATTTAATAAAATCATTCCTATTTTTAAGTCGTTAAATCCTAATTTCTAAATACTAAACAAAAGACAAAAAACACATTATCTATAACCTGAAAATCTAATCACTAATCACAAATAACTAATCACTTTATAACTATACAAACTTTATAACTTGAAGACGTCTTCCAAAGTATCTATCCCAATCGAATCTTTCTTCGTCACCACCACCTTAATCTTTTCCCCGTTTTCCAATATCCTTAACTGCTCGAGCTTTTCAGCAATCTCAAGCTTTGACTGCCTCATTTTTGCAAATCTCAATAAAAATTTTTTTCTGAAAACATATAATCCAATATGCTTATAATATTTTATTTTTTTCCCGTCCCTGTTAAATGGAATCGCAGACCTCGAAAAATAAATTGCAAAATTATTTTTATCAAATATTACTTTCACTTTATTCGGGTCATCCGGTTCATTGAATTCCACTGCCAATGTTGCCACATTTAAATCCTTATCTTTTAAAAGAGGCTCGATTGCCAAATCTATGTTACCGGGTGGAATAAACGGTTCATCACCCTGAATATTCACGATAATATCAGCTTTTAAATTCTTTGCAGCCTCATAAATTCTGTCAGTTCCGGATTTATGTTTCTTCGACGTTATAACCGCTTCGCCGCTGAAATTTATTACACAATCAAAAATTCTTTTATCATCGGTTGCAACAATTACTTTATCAAGAAGTCTTGATTTCTTCGACTGTTCATAAACTCTTTGAATCATTGGTTTACCTTTAATATCGAGCAAAGGCTTACCAGGGAGCCTTGTCGACTCCCACCTTGCAGGAATAATTCCAACAATTATATTTTTTCCTTTGTTAACCAACATTCAACATTTAAAATTATTCAACTCCTACGGAGTTGGGTTATTATGGAAATCATCATTCTACAAATATTCAACTCCTACGTAGTTATTCTTATCATTAATTCCCTTCATATCCCTTGTTCCCAAGCCCCTCCTGAACTTGTTTCAGGAT
>PNBM01000287.1 GCA_003135995.1 Ignavibacteriota bacterium
GATATTCATCAGGTCAAGGTTCAGTAGGAGTTTGGGAACAAGTAGAAAATTTTGATTTAATTCATTACGACAGCAAATTATAGAAAAGCCTGATGTTGAGATATGTTACTATAGCGCCTATTATGAGAAGTATTATTTTTGTATAAAGCTTATTCGAATACGCACCCATTACTTTTTTTGATGATGTCAGGTAAATCTGCAGGAAAATTGTNNAAGGCTCACTGAAAATACCGGCGAATATACTTCCGCCTGCCATACCCGAAGTTATGCTCGACGAAATTCCTGAAAACAGCAATGCCAAAGCAAAAATCAGAGCGGCGCTTTTGCCAAGTAAAGGCTCGAGGAGATTTTTTGCCTGCTGGAGCTCTTCGACGGGCATACTGTTTTTAAAAAATACGGCGGCGGCAAGAATAATCATTGCTCCGTTAATTGCCCAGCCGATTATCATCGAAAAAAGTGTATCAAAAAATTCGTAGTCAAGTTCTTTTTTTCTAATCTTCTCATCTTTTAGATTCCATTGCCTGCTCTGTATGATTTCCGAATGTAAAAATAAATTGTGAGGCATAACAACTGCACCCANNCACCCAGAACACTCATTATTATTAACATCGAGCCGTCAGGAAAATTTGGAGTAACTAAAAATTTTGTAGTGTCGACCCAGTTAACATCAACTAAAGTCAGTTCATATATAAATGAAAATCCTATAACAGAAACAAAACCGATTATCCATTTTTCAATCCGCTTATACGAATTTGTAAATAACATTACGAATACAAATATCATAATAATGACGGCGGCGATTTTTATCGGAATATTGAAAAGCATATTCAGTGCAATTGCTCCCCCCAATATTTCTGCAAGAGAGGTTGAGACGGAGGCAAGCATTGCGGAAATTAAAATTGATTTCGAAACATATCTGTTCGTGTATTGAGTTGCCGCTTCTGATAAACATAAACCGGTTGCTATTCCAAGATGCGCAACATTGTGCTGTAAAAATATAAGCATTATAGTCGAAAGTGTTATGAGCCAGAGAAGATTATAACCATAACCCGAACCAGCCGCAACATTCGATGCCCAGTTTCCCGGGTCTATGAATCCGATTGTAACGAGTAAACCCGGTCCGATGTATCTAAGGAATTTGAAAGCCTCCATATGCGGGAGGTAATCGGCTTTTAAGAAATCTTTTATTTTAGTATAAATATTCATCTTATAATAAATGCAAAATACAAAAAGTTTGTAAAGTTATAAAGTTTATAATGAGGGGTAGATACTGAAAGTTCCCACTCTGTAACGTCCCCACGCTGAAGCGTTCCCCAAAATTGTCATTCCAGCGCAAGCTGGAATCCAGACGAAACATTCGGATATTATTTCTATAACATTATGTGGAGTAGACAAGAGCGCAGTAAAAAAGTAATTCAAAAAAATGTAAATTAAATATGACAAATCAAAACCTCACCCTACCCCTCTCCTGAAAGGAGAGGGGCACTTCCTCACTTCAGCAACTGCGTTATCAATGCTGTCCAGCCGGTTTGATGTGAAGCTCCGACACCTCTTCCCGTATCACCGTGAAAGCATTCGTAAAATAATAAGAAATCTTTGAAATTTTTATCATTCTGAAATTTTTCAACATCTCCGAACACTGCACGTTTTCCAGAAGCATCTTTCAAAAAAATTCGCGATAACCTTTTTGCAAGTTCATCTGCAATTTCCAAAATCGTCAAATATTTTCCCGAGTTTGTAGGACATTCAACTTTGAATTCATTACCGTAATAACTGTGAAATTTTTGAAGAGATTCTATAATCAGAAAATTAACAGGAAACCATATCGGACCTCTCCAGTTTGAATTCCCTCCGAACAATCCCGAATTTGATTCTGCCGGTTCATAATTAATACAAAAATTTTGTCCGTTCAATGAAAATTCAAACCGTTTATCTTTATAATATTTGGATAAAGCCCGGATTCCATAATCAGAAAGGAATTCCGTTTCATCGAGCATTCGCTTTAAAAGTCTTTTCATACGATGACCGCGAAGCAAAGAAAATAATCTTCTGTCGCCTTCACCTTCAACGTGCCATCTCGAAACGAGCTTTGCAAGGTCGGGACGATGTTCCAGAAACCATTCCATACGCTCGGTAAAATGCGGACGTGTATTAACTATATCTGAATCTATTACTTCAACCGCGAACAAAGGTATTAACCCGACTATAGACCTCACTTTTAATCTAATATTATTTTTGTCAGGTGTCTGAAGTACATCATAAAAAAATTCATCATCATCATCCCATAAGTCAATGCCTATTCCTCCAATATTAGTCATCGCTCCCGCAATATAAAGAAAATGTTCTAAAAATTTTGTAGCTGTATCCTGGTAAACAGGATTTGTTTTTGCAAGTTCGAGTGATATGCTCATCATGTTCAGTGAATACATCGCCATCCAGCTCGTGCCGTCAGCCTGTTCAAGATAACCTCCGGTTGGAAGTTCAGAACTTCTGTCGAATATTCCTATGTTATCGAGTCCGAGAAATCCTCCCTGGAAAATATTTCTGTTTGAAATATCTATTCTGTTAACCCACCAGGTAAAATTTATTAATAGTTTAAGAAAAACTGTTTCTAAAAAATTTATATCTCCTTTTCCGTTATTATTTTTTTTATCCATATCGAAAACTTTCAGAGTTGCCCATGCGTGAACAGGCGGATTTACATCGCTGAANNTCCTTTGCAAAATGGGTGTCAATCATAGCAAATGCGACACAATGAAAGGATAAATCCCAGGCGGCAAACCATGGGTATTCCCATTTGTCAGGCATCGAAATTATATCGGCATTGTTTAAATGAAACCAATCGCTGTTGCGTCCTGTCAGTCGTTCCTTCGGCGGCGGAGGCTGTGCAGGGTCACCATTCAGCCATTTTAATACATTGTAATTATAAAATTGTTTGCTCCACAATAATCCCGCAAATGCCTGACGCTGAATTATTTTTGTATCAGGGTTTTGAAAATCTTTTTGAAATCCCTCATAAAATAAATCCGCTTCATTAATTCTAAGCGAAAATATTTCATCAAAATCTTTGAAGGGTTCTTCGTTGTGATTATTTGTCAGACGTAACTTCAGCGTAACTGATTCTAATGGGGGAATCATATAAAAATAATTCAGCCCTGCTTTCGTTCCTGAATTATCATTGTTAATTGCTTTAAAATTTTTATTAACTATATATTCATTAATCCCGTCTTTATAATATCCTGAAGCATTTTGGATATTATAAAGTTTTTTCAAATTAGTAATGTTATCACAAAATATTTGTTCAGGATTATTTTCAAAATATAAAAAATAATTCCCGGGTTCGTTGTGCTCAGCATTTATCTGCGTATTACTTACTGAAAATAATTTCGGAATGTAATTATCATAACCCCACGACCATCTGTTCCTGAACCACAACTGCGGAATTATATTTAACTGAGCATTTGTATTGCTCCTGTTAAAAACTGAAATTTTAATTAAAAAGTCTTCGGTAGCTTTTTTTGCATATTCAATGAATACATCGAAATATTTATCATCATTAAAAATTCCTGTATCGATTAATTCAAATTCGGTTTCGTCTTTTCCTCTTTTTTTGTTTTCATTAATTAATGTTTCATAAGGAAATTTATTTTGAGGATATTTATAAAGCATTTTCATATAGGAATGTGTGGGTGTGTTATCGAGGTAATAATAATTTTCTTTTACATCTTCTCCGTGATTTCCTTCTTCACCTGTTAAACCGAAGAGCCGCTCTTTTAAAATCGAATCCTTCCCGTTCCAGAGTGCAAGCGCAAAACATAAAATCTGTTTATTGTCACATATTCCTCCGATTCCTTCTTCTCCCCATCTGTAAGCCTTGCTTCGTGCCATATCGTGAGTTGTATATTTCCAGACATCACCGTTGGGGCTATAATCCTCTCTCACCGTTCCCCATTGCCTTTCGGTCAGGTAAGGTCCCCATTTATGCCAGCTCCCGCTTTTTGTATTTTCTTCAATGCGTTCTTTTTCCGGATTCATAACTTTATCCTTTTTATCAAAAACAAAAACCTCTATAATAATTTTGATGCTTCTTTATCTAAAAACCATTCCAGTTTTCCTTTTACAGGATTTAAAAGTCCGGCGGGCAAGTTCTTTGACATTTCCGTTTCATTTAAAATATCTGCAACAATTTCAGCTTTTTCTATTCCGAAAACTATTATTGCAATTATACCTGCATTGTTTAAAACTTTTCCCGTTAATGTAATTCTATTTTGTTTTGTTTGCGGATGCACGGAAACTTCGCAAATTTTATTTGATTCAAAAAGGTTCAAGCGGTCGGGAAATATAGAAGCAACGTGTCCATCGGTTCCCACACCGAGCATAATTAAATCGAAAAATGGAAAATCATTTACAATTTTTACATTTTCTAAAATCTCATTCGAATATCTTATAGCTTCTTTTTTGGATTCATCTTCACCTTTTATTCTGTGAATATGTGAAATGTCAATTATTATATTCTTTAACAGGAAATGATATGAGGACGCGAAATTACTTTGTAAATCTGTTGGAGGCACACATCTTTCATCGCTCCAGTAAAAATGTACTGTGTTCCAGTTTATTGCATCCCTGTATTTTTCACAAATAGCAGAGTATAACAGATTAGGTGTATTGCCTCCCGATAGTGCGATATTGAAAATTTTATTCAGATGCGAATATTTTTCGATTTTTTCGAAAAGTTCTTTCGCAAATGTTTCCGCTAAAATTTCTTTCGATTTAAATGTTCTTACAAATGGTTTCATCAACAATTTTGAAAATATAATTTATAGTTCACAGTAAATTCCATCATTTGTGAGATTTCTACAGGGATATCTCCAACCCATATTTTTACCTTCAATCAATTCATCTGCATTTTCCGGACCCCACGTTCCCGCAGGGTAACCGAATAATTTTATTTCAGGATTATTCTGCCATGCTTTTTGTATTGGCGAAACAAATTCCCATGCAGCTTCCACTACATCACCCCGCGAGTATAATGTCGAATCACCAATCATACAGTCATGAATCAGTCTTTCGTAGGCGAGCGGTATATGCACTGCAGTAAATTGTTTATAATGAAAATCAAGATTAATATTTTGCAGAGAATACCCTGCACCGGGAACTTTCATATCAAATTTCAGAAGAACACCTTCATCAGGTTGAATACGAATTATCAGTTGGTTGCAACCGGGATTATCGCCATCCTTAATAAAAATTGAATGCGGAGTCGGTTTAAAATTTATTGCGAATTCAGTTACGTTTGTAGGAAGCTGCTTTCCCGTTCTTATATAAAACGGAACGCCGCCCCATCGCCAGTTATCAATATAAAATTTTAATGCAACATAAGTTTCAGTTTTTGATTCCGGGTTAACATTTTTTTCTTCCCTGTAACCTTTTACATCTTCACCCCTGATTTTAGATGCTGTGTATTGACCCCTTATAACATATTTCTCAACATCATTTTCTTTAATGGGTCTTAATGACTGAAGAACTTTTAATGATTCATTTCTGATTGCATTCGAATCTAAAGAAGAAGGAGGTTCCATTGCAATCAGCCTTACAAGCTGAAGAAGATGATTTTGAACCATATCCCTCAAAGCACCTGCATTATCATAGTATCCTCCGCGGTTTTCTATTCCGAGATTTTCAGCCGCGGTAACTTCTATGTGACTTACAAAATTTCTATTCCACAGCGGTTCAAAAATACCGTTTGAAAATCTTGTAACAAAAACGTTCTGAACAGTCTCTTTTCCGAGATAGTGGTCTATTCTGTAAATTTGTTCTTCTTTAAAAACCTGTCGGAGTTCTTTGTTCAGATTTCTTGCAGATTCAAGGTCAGAACCGAAAGGTTTTTCGACGATAAGTGATTTGTAACCATCGGATTGGTCCTGCATATTTTTTTTCCCGAGATTTTCTGCAATAACAACGAACATCTTCGGGGGAGTTGCAAGATAATAAATACAATTTTTTATTATATCATATTTTTTTGAAATGGATTCGATACCGGATCTTAATTTTTCATAATCCACTTCTGAGTTCGGATTGAAAGGAATGTAAAATAATTTTTTCAGAAATCCATCGAGAATTTCCGGTTTTACATCTTCTTTACATTGTTTGATTGCCTGGTTCATTTTTTCCCGGAATAAATCATCACTCATTTCTGTTCGTGATACACCTAAAATTGCAAATTTATCGGGTAAGACATTTTGCTTGTAAAGTTCGAATAAAGCCGGTATAAGTTTCCTTTTTGTTAAATCACCTGATGCTCCGAATATAACCATTATACAGTCTTTTGGTTTTTCCATAAAATTAATTTTTTGTAAATTCTTTTACCCATCCCCTCTCCTTGTAGGAGAGGGGATGGGGGAGAGGTTGAAAATATTATAAAGTATAATTAATTGACCAATAATTTTATTTAATTAATCCTTTTAAATCCTTATATCTTTAAAAATGCAAATTATATGTTAAGTTTTTTTATATCTTATTTTTTTACAACATTATGTCCGCCAAATTCATTTCTTAAAGCCGCAAGAACTTTACCTGCGAAAGATTCTTCCTGTCTCGAGCGGAACCTGTTAAACAAAGATGTTGTAATTACATTTGCGGGAACATTAAGTTCCATTGCGGCTTCAACCGTCCATTTACCTTCGCCGCTATCATCAACCCAATCTTTTATCTTTTCCAGTTTCGGGTCTTCATTGAAAGCAAGCACCGCAAGCTCCAACAGCCACGACCTGACGACACTTCCATATCTCCAGCCGCTGGCTATTGATTTTAAATCAAGATTGAAAGGAGATTTTTCCATTATTTCAAATCCTTCTGCGAATGACTGCATCATTCCGTATTCAATTCCGTTGTGTACCATTTTCACAAAATGTCCTGCACCGCTTTCACCGCAATAAGTGTAACCTCCTTCAGGAGCTAAGGATTTGAATATGGGATAAACAAAATCAACAGCACTCTTATCGCCGCCCGTCATTAAGCTGTATCCATTTTTCAATCCCCAAATTCCTCCGCTCGTTCCACAATCAATATAAAATATTCCTTTGCCGGAAGTTTTTGCAGACCGCATCTGAGTATCCTTCCATTTCGAATTTCCGCCGTCTATTATAATATCATTTTTCTTTAATAACTTTAATAATATATCGATATTTTCGTCAACCGGTTTGCCGGAAGGAACCATAAGCCATATGACTTTCCTATCGGGTAATTTATTTACCAAATCTTCCAGAGATACTGTTCCGATTGCACCTTTACTTACTGCAAGGTCAATTTCCGGTTTTGTTAAATTGAAAACTACTATTTCATGTCCGTCATTTATTAGCCTTTCAACCATATTTCCGCCCATCTTGCCCAGACCTACGAATCCGATTTTCATATATTTCTCCTTTTAGAAAAATTATTATTAATAAAATTAATACCAGATAGTTCTTTTACCTTTGTAACAAAAACACGTTGTTAAAAGTCACATTTTTATGATTTACAAAATTCAAATCAGTATTAATGTATTGATTATTTTATATAATTTTTGTTTTTTCCTTATAACTAAATTTTTAAACTCATGCTCGATAAATTACTGACTCACAAATTCCACGGTTTAAAACATCTCGTTGGAAATACACCTTTGCTGCAAATAGAATTTTTATATAAAGGTGAAAAGCGCATCATTTATGCTAAAGCGGAAAACTTCAACATTACAGGCAGTATAAAAGACCGTATGGCTATTTATATTTTAAGGAAAGCATATGAAAAAGGAAATATCAGACCCGGTGATGTTATTATCGAAGCTACAAGCGGAAATACAGGTATTTCATTTTCCGCACTCGGAAGAGCTTTGGGGCACCAGGTAATAATTTATATGCCGAACTGGATGAGCAGGGAAAGGATAGAATTGATAGGAAGTCTTGGAGCTAAAATTAATCTTGTAAGCAAAGAGGAAGGTGGCTTTCTCGGCAGTATTGAAAAAGCTGAGCAGTATGCCAAATCGAATAAAAATACTTTTTTGCCCCGCCAATTTTCCAATGATGATAATATAACGGCACATTATGAGACCACGGGACCCGAGATTTGGTGGCAAATGAGATTTCGAAATTTGATTCCTGATGCATTTATTGCAGGCGTCGGTACAGGTGGAACAATAATGGGAGTCGGGAAATATTTAAAGCAAATGAACAGTGAAGTAAAAATCCACCCACTTGAACCTGCAAATTCTCCAACTCTCACAACAGGTCATAAAGTTGGTAAACACAGAATACAGGGTATTTCAGATGAATTCATACCTCCAATCGTAAATCTCAGTTCTCTCGACGAAGTTGTGAGTGTTGATGATGGTGATGCGATAATAATGGCTCAAAAACTCGCGGGTCAGCTTGGAATNNCGGTGTTGGAATTTCTTCGGGTGCGAATTTCATCGGAGCTTTGAAAATACAAAATAAACTCGGAAGCAATGCGAATGTCGTAACGGTTTTCCCTGACGACAATAAAAAATATCTGAGTACTGATTTGTTAAGACCTGAAGAAGAAAAAGAAGGATTCCTTTCGCCTGACGTGGAATTAATAGGGTTAGGTGCATACAAAAGAGTTTGTAACAGTTGCTGTGACCCTGTCGGTTGCCTTGAAGGAGGATATGATTGCGAAGTCGAAATGCAGCTGCCACAATGTCCGAGAAGAACATTGATAATAGAAAAAAATAATTAGAATATTAATTAATTATTTTTAAGTTCTTCTTATCCTTATTGAGATTGTCTCAAAATT
>PNBM01000205.1:0-261 GCA_003135995.1 Ignavibacteriota bacterium
TCGATAAAATGCCACCTTACCAGGGAGGCGGCGAAATGATAAGACACGTCCGGTTCGAAAAAACTATTTATAATGATTTGCCATATAAATTCGAAGCCGGAACGCCGGACATTGCCGGAAGTATAGGACTTGGAGCGGCATTGGATTATGTTAATGAAATAGGTTTGAATATTATTGCGGAATATGAAAAGGAAATCTTAATATATGCAACGAATGAATTTAAAAAAATAGACGGATTAAGAATTATTGGTAACGCGAGGC
>PNBM01000205.1:276-11546 GCA_003135995.1 Ignavibacteriota bacterium
AATTTTGAATTATGAATGCTGAATTTTCAATAGTGTTTTTTTAATATGGACACAGGAACAATACAAAATATTGAAAATGAAATAGTCGACGAATTCTCGGTCTTCGATGAATGGATGGATAAATACGAATACATAATCGAGATGGGAAAGACATTACCTCATTTAGATGAGAAATATAAAACAGAAGAAAAAAAAGTCGCCGGATGCCAGTCGCAGGTTTGGTTGAATTCAAAATTTGAAAACGGCAAAGTTATTTTCGAAGCTGACAGCGATGCAATAATAACAAAAGGGTTAATCGGATTATTGATTAGAGTTCTCTCAAATCAAACGCCCGAAGACATTATAAATGCAAAACTTGAATTCATTGATAAAATAGGAATGAAAGACCATCTGTCTATGAACCGGGCTAACGGGCTAACGGCGATGATTAAAAGAATGAAAAGTGATGCGAACGAATTTATTTTGAATCAACACGCAAATTAATATACAAAAAAAGTAAAATTAATTTATGTCTGAAGAAAAAAAAACAAATGATGTTAACAGCAAACTGGAGAAAAAAGAAATTAATATCGATGAAATAAAAGAAGAGGTCATCAAAGTTTTAAAAAGTTGTTATGACCCCGAAATTCCTGTTAACATCTATGACCTTGGATTAATATATGACATTGCTGTTGCTGCGAACGGAGATGTGCTTGTAATAATGACGCTGACCTCACCCGCATGTCCTGTTGCAGGTTCGCTTCCGACAGAGGTTCAGGATAAATTAAGAGAACACTCGATGATACACGATGCAAGAGTGGAAATTACATTCGACCCGCCGTGGGGTCTCGACAATATGAGTGAAGAAGCGAAACTTGAATTAGGATTTTTGTAAAAATGTAACACAACAACTTGTCCCGACTTGTCGGGATTTATGTTGTGTGTTTTATTAATAATTAAATTTTTTAAATGAACATATTAAAATTTAAAACGAACGTAAGATGTGATAATTGCAAAGCTAAGATTAAACCGTTCCTTGATGAAAAAACAAATATTAAAAAATGGGATGTCGATTTAACAGTTCCGGAAAGAATATTAACCGTTGAGGGCGAAGAAGTAAAACCTGATGAAGTGAAAGATGCGCTTTCAAAAGCGGGATACACAGCTGAAACAATTAAAAATTGAAAATTTATGTTAGTTTGTTTTAAATCCCGAAGGGATGAGATTATTGTAGAAATCAAATTTTAATTATCATTAATCCCGAAGGGATGGTATTATTGTAGAAATCGAATCATAATTATCTTTAATCCCGAAGGGATGAGATTATTGTAGAAATAAAATCATAATTATCATAAATCCCGAAGGGATGGTATTATTGTAGAAATCGAATCATAATTATCTTTAATCCCGAAGGGATGAGATTATTGTAGAAATCGAATCATAATTATCTTTAATCCCGAAGGGATGGTATTATTGTAGAAATCGAATCATANNCCAATCAAATAAATATTTTTCATTGAATTCAATCTCATATTTCTTTAAAAATTCCAGATACTCTTCTTTAAAAGATTTTTTCCTGTGATGGTTTTCCTGATTTTTTACATAATTATAAACTTTCGGAATTTGTGAGTGCGAATAAGAAAAGACACCATATCCTTCCTGCCAGGCAAATCTTCCGCTCATATATTTATTTTCATTTATAAATTTAGAGGAATTATTTTTAATATCTCTTACTAAATCGGATATTGCCATCGAAGGTTTTAGCCCTACAAAAGCATGAACATGATCTTCAGTACCATTTACAATAATAGATTTTTGCTCTTTGCCTTTTATAATTCCTGCAATGTAACTAAAGAGTTCTTCTTTCCATTGATTTCTTATTAGATTTTCTCTTCCTTTTACTGCGAATACAATTTGAATATAGATTTGAAAATACGTTCCTGCCATATTATGTTCCCCTTTTTATTAAGTTTATAATAATATCACCCCTTCGGGGTTNNTCGGGGTTCAGGAAATGGATGGTTAGGTTTTTATTTTCTATAATAATCTCATCCCTTCGGGATTACAAAAATAAAAATTATTTATCAATTTAAAAACCCCTTCGGGGTTCAGGAAATGGATGGTGGATTTTTGTTTTTTTGGGGTACTATTCTACTCCCTTTAAAACCTCATTCAGCCAGTTATAATATTTCTCCATAGTTTCTTTTGAAGGCGAGGAATGTCCGACATCTTCAGTGCAAAATAATACATTCGCATTTGCTTTTTTCAACTTATCTATCAATTCACAAGTAACTTCATAAGCACAATTTCTGTCTTTGGTTCCGTGGAAAATAAACATCGGAATGTTTTTAAATACACTAAGATTTTTTTCGTCGAGAAAATTTATTTGTTCTCCTCCCATCCATTTACTTGCCAGGTCTGGATGTCCTGAAAAGACCGCTGCTGCTTTGAATAACCCGGGATATTCATAATAAACTCTGTACACACCGTATCCGCCCATTGAAAATCCCTCAAGAATAATTTTTGATGTGTCAATCGAATAATTATTAATAACGTCTGCAATAGATTCATAAATATCTTTTAAAGATTCAGGAGTACTGTAACAATTCGAAGTTCCCCTTCCGTTCGGTGCTAACTCGATACATTTATCTTTCGAATAATCATTATACATCAGCGAGCGCCTGTCATCTTCCCCGCTTCCGTGAAGAAATACAATCAAGGGATATTTTATTTCACTGTTGTATTCCTTCGGGATTTTAACTGTATAAGGCTGTAGGGTATTATCTAATTTGGATAAATATGCGCGTCTCATAAATCCGTTTTCCTGAGCATAGAAATCTTCTCCGTGTTCAGCATTATTAATAATTGCATCAACCGAAATTATTTCTAATCTCAGCAAATAACAGGCATCATAAGGTTTTTTATATTTTATTTTTTCGGAAATATCATTCAGTAGAAATTGTATCGACGTCAGGCTTCCGTTTTTGATTTTCCCTTCTAAATTTTTTAACCTGTCATTCAAATCATTAACACTTATATCAGGAAGAATTGTAAATGGTATTTCGCCTTTAATTCCTGCTATTTCCCAGATAAGCTTATAATCTTCAGTTGGTAATTCGGAAATATTTAAGTTGTATTCTATTTTATTTGTTTTCTTTTTAAAATTAATCGGATTATTATAACTTTTTGATTTACTTCCGTCGAGTGATTCAATTCTTAATGACAGATTCTCTGTTTTAGGTGACGAACATAAAAATGATAAACTTAAATCAATTTTTTCTTTTTCAATAATATTATTTTTTTTGAGAATCGCATACGCCTGTGATTTTTCCAGATTGCCGGGTTTTTGAAATTTTAAAACTTCATATAAACGATTGCTTTGTTCCCATTGAATTTTCTCGTCGTTTTTTACAAAATAATAAATTGCATCTTTTTCATTTACCGCCTTCACAAAACATAAATTAAAACCAATCGTGCCCGAAAGAAACGGCTGGTACGGATATAAATCCCGCCATGGAAGTAAAAGCTCGATTCCTGTTTTTTGTCCCTGAGATTTATAAGCTATTTTAGTATAGTCTAATTTTGAAAAAGCTAAATTGATATCCTTATACCAGATAAATCTTGAATTACCTCCGGGAGAAAATCCGAGAACATAAAATTCATCCGTTGCCTCACCGTTCGGTTTCGGGTTTGCAATTACGAGGTGAAACCCGTCACCGTTCTGATAAGCCCTGTCGCGGTTTGTAAGCGAATCGGATTTATATTCAATATATAAATATAAAAAATCCATTCCGTATGCCATCCGGTATTCTGCAGGAACGGTCGGGATTTTATCGTCAGATTTTTCGGTATAGAAAAATTTTCTTACAGGAAGATTTTTTAAATTATCATCAAGTACGCCATCAACGACCGGAGAGTTTTGTAAAAAAGAGATTTCTTTTGCGATGTCATTTTTTTGCTGTGAATAGGCAACGTTGAGACTTAAAACAAAAATAACGGTAAATAAAAAGTAAAAAAAATATTTCATAGTTAAATAAAAATTAAGCAAAGAATAAATTAGCAGGATGAAAATTTATTTAATCCAATAAAATTTACGAGAATAAATTTAAATATGTTGCGTTAGTTATCGTATTGATGATGTTCATAATTCCCCTCGCAGATGTGAATATACTAATAATCAACACTATGATTAATGCTAAAAAAGAATCCGATAAAATATACCAATGATCTCGAAACGGAATAATATATTTTTTTTATCGCATAACATTTCAAATTCAAAATTGAAATAAAAGATAATTTATAAAATCCGCACTATAAAATTTTTAGTTAATCTGTTTAAATAAATCATTTTTTTCAATTATTTATAATTATTTTGTATTTTTTAATAACTAAGTATTTTTATTCATTTGACATTCAAAATAACTATTACTAAATTGATTCAAACGAATTATGAATAAAACAATCAATGATATTTATTCATATTTTCAGATTATTATATTTCTTTTTTTCTCTTTAATAATCGGTTCCTTCTAAGATCTACAAAATATATTAGTTTTTATTTAATTATATATTAATTTTAACAAACACAAGATTGTATGTTAAGAAAATACTTTTATAATTCAATTCTTATTTTAAACCTCACTTTAATTTTTTATTATTCTTTAATAAATTCTGCTAACGCCCAGTGGGTTCAATAAAATTCCGGTGTAAATGCTCAGCTATATAAAGTAAAATTTCTAAATAGGTATACGGGATGGACGTGTGGTCAGGGGGTTATTTTAAAAACCACGGATGGCGGAAACAACTGGATAAATATTCCAAATCCGGCATCAAATAAATCTTTCTATGGCTTGTTTATTTTGGATTCTAATACAGTTTATGTAACGGGATATTTTGAAACTATCTTGAAAACTACAAATAGCGGACAAGATTGGATAGTAATAAAAAATGGACAATGGGGTCAAGGCACACACTATATGTCAGTTTTTTTTATTAATCAAAATACAGGATGGATATCCGGAGGAGGAGAGCAAAAAATTTTAAAAACTACAAATGGTGGAAATACTTTCGATTCAATTGTAACATTAACTTCAGGTTTTATTGAAGATATATATTTTTGCGATACAACTACCGGATTATATTGTGATGACAATGGACATGTTAGAAAAACAACAAATGGCGGTTTTAATTGGTTTTCAATTAATATTCCAGTTGGTACAATTAGTTATACTTTCAGAAATTTCACTTTCGTTAATCAACAAAGTGGCTGGGTCTTAACATCTTCAGGCAATATTTATAAGACTTCAGATTTTGGTTCGAACTGGAATAGTATTTCTACCATTCAAAATGGTAGTTATCCGTTTTATACGATATTCTTTTCAAGCTTCAATACAGGTTATTCAGGAGGAGCTGGAAATTATTTTTATAGAAGTACAAATAGAGGTTATAACTGGATGCAACAATATTTACCTTATCCAATAAATGGATCAACATCAATATTTTTTATTAATGATACAACAGGGTGGAAAGTTGCAAACTCAGGTCGAATATGTTATACATCGAACGGTGGTCAGATTATGCATATTACAAATAACACTAATAAAATTAAAAATTATTTTATATTATATCAAAATTATCCAAATCCATTTAACCCTTTTACAAAAATAAATTATGATATTCCAAAAGATAATTTAGTCTGTATAAAGATTTATGATATTTTGGGAAGAGAAATAAAAACACTCGTGAACGATTTAAAGAAAGCCGGAAGTTATATCGTTTCCTTCAACGGTTCTGAATTCGCAAGCGGGGTTTATTTCTACAGAATTCAGGCCAGCAATTTTGTTAGCGTTAAGCGCATGGTACTTATCAAATAGTGAGATTGTGAAATAGTGAGATAGCGAAGTATTGTAAAAGCGAAATAATTAGACAAAGAGATAGTAACATAGTGAAATTGGATACAGGAGCAGGTTAATTCTTTTATTAATGGGAAATTAACCTATTTTTTTTATTTAAATAACGTTTTTTGAGAAAATATTTTAAAATTACAAATATTTGACTTGACAAACGGAATTTATAACCTTATATTACTATGGCATTATAAAATAGGGTTATTTTTGAACTCTATGAATTCCGAATAGTCGGAAGATTTTGCGCGTTCTATGCGTCCCGAAATGTCGGGATTCTTGTTCTTTGACATAGCCAGAATTAAATAGTGATTCCAGCTAAGAACATGCTGGAATGACAAAAATCAAGCGAAATAGTGAAATGCTCTTCTCGGTGATTCTCTATGTCTTTCTCTGGGGTCTCCGTGAAATGATCTTTAATAATTAAAAAACTAAATCACTGATTTTTCAATTCAAAATCCGTATAAAACCCGTACAAAATCCGTACGTTTTTTTATGTAAAACAACAATCGTGCTCTGTAAAACAACATTTATGTTGTTTATGATCTTATTAAACGGAATTGACCAATTTCTTAAACTGCTGATTAATCAATTGAAAATCCGTANNTACAAAATCCGTACGTTTTTTAAATTCTTGTTTTTAACATAAGAAAAAATCTCTGAAAATCCGTTTCATCTGTGTGCCATAACGCAGAAACTAAAGCGATACAAAAGTAGTCCAAAAGTAGTCCAAAAATGGTACATTTTTCATTCTATCATATAAAATCATTATCGAAATTCACAAATTCAAGTTCTTGTTCTTAACATTAAAAAATCTGTGCAAATCTATCTCATTCAGTGGCATCTGTGGCCAAAGATCTAAAACAAGTACAAAACCGAACATTTCCGAACATTTCCGGTACAAAATCGATACAAAAAAAATAATTTTTTTCTATAATATATTTATTTTAAATTTTGAGCCTTTTACTTCAATATAATGTTTGTTAAAGCTCTTAATTGTACATTGATAATTGTACATTGGTAATTGTAAGTGTTAGCCCCCGTTTGAAAGTTGTTCCTGCACTTCGCCGCAGTGAAGCATCTGGTCTCCGAAATACGGATTAATTACTTCTTTTGCATCGTTTAGCCAGAAGGCTCCTTTTCCATCGAATGCCATCGGACAGAAAATTTTATAAACTGATTTCTCTTTTATGCCGAATCTTTTTATTGCTTTTGCTAAGGTTCCGGATAGTTCATAAAATGTTTTTCTCTGAGTTTCGATATCTTCTGATTTGGAAATTTGATTTGAATATGAATTCAGTTTGGATAGATAACCGTTCCATTTATTTTTTGAATCTTCATCCAGCCCGTCCGAGCTTACTTTTTTAAGACTCACTTTGATATTTCCTGCGGCAGATTTTGTATCTTCCGTGCTCGAAGTGACAAGAGCAGAAGAAAGTGCAAGATATGATTTAAATACTGCTGTTAATCCGCTTTTGAATTCATCGGTTATTTGTTTTGGCTGAGTTTTTGTATTGGTGGTTTCGTTTGTGTCATCATCTTTTTCATTCAAAGATTTTATTGTGTCGGTAGATATTGAGGTTTGTGTGGTTGTGTTATTGTTTTTATTTTCTTTTTGTGAAGTTGTGTTGTCTGTTTTATTACCGCAAGAACAAAATACAATGACGATAATTAATACGAATAATTTAATATTTAACATTATGTTTTATTAATTGAAATTATACAGTAACATATATAATATATTCTAAAAAATTAATTAATAAAGTTCATAAAATATTTAAACATTAAATTTTTTTATGCAGTTTTCAACCTCTCCCCTAACCCAAAAGCCTCTTCCCGACAAGTTGGGATTGACCCAGAGGGTACCCCGTACAAAACTCTCAACCTACAAGGAGAGGGGGATTAAAATATTATTTCAATCTTGTGATAAAATACAATAAAATTGATAATTCAAATTAACTGATACAATTTCCTGGATTCCCGTCCCGATAAAGAGCATCGGGATCAAGAACAAAGAGCGACTTTCGCGGGAATGACAAAACGCGTGAGAAAATGAATTAGGAATAATAATACTCCTAATACTGGAATAATTATGAGCAAAACCTCACCCCTGCCCCTCTCCTACAAGGAGAGGGGTTTAGATAATAACTTAAAACTTTACTTTTTTGTAAAAAATTGTTTTGGCGATTTCCGCGGTGAAGATGTAAATCACAACAATCAATAATAAAAGTAAATAAGTTGTAAGGTTAAGCGGACTGAATCCGAAAACAGTTCCGACAGGAGTAAATGGTAATATTAATGTGATTATTATAACTGAAATCGTTGCTATCAGCAGATATTTTCCCGGTTTACTCTTAAAGAATGGCTTTCGGCTTCTGATAACAAGTACAATGAATGAAGCTGAAACAACGGATTCAAGAAACCAGCCTGTTCTGAATTGTGCCTCATTAACATTAAGTATCAAAAGAAGCAAGCCGAATGTGAGGTAATCGAACACAGAACTCACAAGACCGAATGTAATCATAAATTTGCGAATCGCCTTAATATCCCACCGGCGCGGATGTTCAACCATTTCGTTATCCACGTTGTCAGTTGCAATCGTCATTTCAGGAAAATCAGTTAATAAATTTGTAAGCAATATTTGTTTTGGAAGCAATGGCAGGAACGGAATAAAAAGTGATACACCTGCCATGCTGAACATATTCCCGAAGTTTGCACTCGTCGCCATGAAAACATATTTCAAAGTGTTTGCAAAAGTTGTCCTGCCTTCTTTTACACCTTCAATCAAAACTCCCAGATCTTTTTCAAGCAAAACAATATCGGCGGCATCTTTGGCAACATCAGCGGCAGTATCAACCGAGATACCGACATCGGCGGCGTGCAGGGCAGAAGCGTCATTGATACCATCACCCATATATCCGACAACATTTCCGGCTTTACGCAAAGCTATTATTATTCGCTCTTTTTGATTTGGTTCTATTTCAGCATAAACATCCACGTCACGCACGTGCTGTAACAGGGCACTATCGCTCATCTGATTGACATCTGTTCCGGTTATAATTTTCAAATTTGTGAGACCCATCTTTTGGCTTATGTTAGCGGCAACAAGATGGTTATCACCTGTAATAACTTTAAGTGATACTCCAAGATTTTTTAAACTTGTTATTGTCTCTGCAATATTTGATTTCGGCGGGTCAAAGAGTGTAATAAATCCTAAAAACGTCATATCCGCTTCATCATTTTTTTTAATAAGTGAATCAACAGGAATATTTTTATACGCAATGCCAAGTGTACGGAAACCGTTATTGCTGAATTCTTCAAAGTGTTTCTGTAACCCGTCACGAACAGTAGAAATATCGACAACGGTTCCTTCGGATGTTTCCGCTGATTTACAAACCTCGATTATGTTATCAAGCGCACCTTTTGTTATCATCAAATGTTTATCGTTATTAATAACCGATATGCTTAATCTTTTTCTTAGAAAATCATATGGTATTTCGTCTTTTTTAATGAAACCTGAAATATCAATCTTTCGAAATGTACGGATTGCTTCATCTATAGGATTTGTAAAACCTGATTCAAATGAAGCGTTGATATAGGCAAACAGAAAAACTTTATCGCTTGCGGCACCGTTAACGTCAAGTGTCGATTCTACTTTCACAATTCCTTCTGTAAGCGTTCCGGTTTTATCAGAGCAAATAACATTCATACTTCCGAAGTTTTCGATAGAGGCAAGGCGTTTAACGATAACTTTCTTTTTAGCCATATTTTTTGCTCCATGAGCAAGATTGATGCTTATGATAGCGGGTAATAACTGCGGCGTAAGTCCGACTGCAAGTGCAAGTGAAAAAAGAAATGAATCCAGAACCGGTCGGTGCAGATAAACATTGATTGCAAAAATGAGAACCACCAGAATAAGTGTTACTTCACCAAGAAAATATCCGAATCTTCTGATACCGCGCTCAAATTCGGTTTCGGGGGATTTAAGTTTAAGACGCTCCGAAACTTTACCAAACTCTGTTTCTTTACCTGTATGTACAACCAAAGCCTTTGCAGTTCCGCTTACAATGTGCGTTCCCATCCAGACTGTGTTTGTTCGCTGAGATAGTAAAGTATCGGCGGGTAGAATAGAAATTGTTTTTTCAACCGGAAAAGTTTCACCCGTCAACATTGCTTCATCCACGAAAACATCTTTTGATTCAATGAGCATACAGTCGCCGGGAACAATGTCGCCCGCATTCAATATTACTATATCACCCGGCACAATGTCTTCAACAGAAATTTCTATTTCATTACCATCCCGCAATACTGCCGCTTTTATTTGCACTATAGCGAGCAGTTTTGCAACAGCGTTAGACGCACCGTGTTCCTGCCAAAAGCCGAGAAGTCCGCTTATTAAGACTATAGCAAGAATGATGGATGCATCAACATAATTACCTAAAAATAATGACAACCCCGTTGCAAATAATAGAATTAGTATAATCGGGCTTTTGAATTGGGAAATGAGTAATGTAAATGTATCCGATTTCTTTGGTGGTTTCAGGCGATTCGCGCCATAACTTGCGAGATGCTTTTTAGCATCTTCTGTTGTAAGTCCGTTTGTATTTGTTTGAAGTTTGTTAAGTAAATCTGTAACCGTTAAGCTCCAAAATGATTGTGTATCCTGGTTCATATTTTTTATAAATAAATTCCCGAATATAAAATTATCAATTTAACAGCAAGAAAATGAATATTGCGATATAGTTATTAATATTAAACGAAAAAAAACGGTGATTAATTCATTTTTAAAAAATATGAAGAGTTACATTTATTATGAAAATAAGGGGATATAATGAAAAAACCCGCGAGCAAATTAATACCCGTGGGTTTTTTAAAAAACAATTAAAATTATTTTTTACAGCTTGCTGACGTTTGCTGCCTGGAGTCCTTTTGGACCTTCTTCGATATCAAATTCAACTTCATCACCTTCGTCTAAAGATTTATAACCTTCAGAAACGATAGCTTTGAAATGGACGAATATATCTTTCTTGCCTTCGCAAGAAATAAACCCGAAACCTTTTGAGTTGTCGAAAAATTTGACAATTCCTTTTTCCACTTAACAATTACCTTTCTTTAAAATTTTACACTTTTTTAATTTAACCTTTATTAAATGCTGTAATATTCCCACTTAATAAACGCCCTATAAAAACAATTCTAAAACAACGAATGGGCTTTAAGCCCATTTATTTGTAATAATAAATTATCCTTATCTATTAATATACATTAATTAATCTTATAATACTATATAAATATGCTTCTGAGGAAAAGATTTATTTGAGGGGGAATGTGCCAACTGAGAGCAAAAACTGCATTCCCAATAGGAGAATTGGAATGAGGGGGAAATTTTTT
>PNBM01000314.1 GCA_003135995.1 Ignavibacteriota bacterium
ACCTTTCATTGATTACAGAATTTTTGAATTTGCTTTCAAACTTTCGAATGCTGCAAAAATAAAGGATGGCAAAGCAAAATATTTATTAAAAAAGAATATTTCGATTTTTTCTTCTCAACCGGTTTATCAAATATTTCACTCGAATAAGTTGTTGTATAATATTCATTATTTTCATCCATAAGCAAAAATAAATTTATAATATGTTAAAATCAATTTTGAAATGCCGATTATTTGAGATTATAGCACACAGATGACACAGATACGACAGATTATCGCAGATTTTTTTAATGTTAAGAGTGAAAAGAATTCATCACGGAGGCACGGAGAAATGCTGAATTATGAATGAATAGAATAAACACGTTCCCAAACGGAGTTTGGGANNTTATAAACCCTTTTACATCTCACAGACTCTTAAAATAATTCGCTTGTTAAGAAATTTATTCCTCTTTAAATATTTAACATTTTTCATAATATTGTACGGTATGGAAAATTTTGAGCCGGATAAAATATTTATCAAGAGACCACTCGCGAAAATGAATCCCATTGCATTCGTGCTGTTAACGCTGGTTGTCATCTTTATTACTTACCAGATTTTCGGTGCAATATTAACCGTGCTAATAGTCGGAGCGGATTTAAAAGCTATTCCTGAAAAAATAAATACCACAAGAGTTATTCTTGCTTTTTCTCAATATGCATTTTTATTGTTCCCTGTTTTTATTCTGAATTACCTGCGCGATAATGATGTAAAAAAAAGTTTCAGAATACAAAAACCCGTCTTGTCGATTTTCTTTCTCGCTATAGTCGGGATTATTATAGTTCAGCCTTTCCTTCAGGTTTTTTTATTTTTGCAGAATAAAATTATTTTTTCGATTCCATTTGCAGGAGGAATTCTCCAGAAGCTGAAAGAACTTTCGGATTCATTCGAGCAAACCACAGTTCTACTTGTCACCGCTCATAACGTTCCCGAATTTATTTTTATCGTTTTTGTGATTGCGTTAACGCCTGCAATCTGCGAGGAGTTTTTATTCCGCGGAATGATATTGAAGAATATGGAAAAAGCTACAAAAGCCCTGAATGCAATTTTAATGACAGGAATTCTCTTTGCGGTTTTTCATTTTAATCCGTTCAACCTGATTCCGCTCGTCGTACTTGGTTATTATCTTACGTTTGTTACTTATTACAGCGGAAGCATTTTCACTTCAATGATATGCCATTTTTTAAACAATTTTATTTCCGCGCTTTCGGTTTTTATTTTCGGAAAAGAAAGCATAAGCGAGCCGTCTTTTTCAGGACTCGAACTTGTTAATTTTATTTTTCTCGGAGTTATTTCGCTTGCATTTTTCATAATAGTTCTGCTCGCAATTAAAAAAATTAATTTATCCAATATTACAACAGAAACGCAAAATGTCTAACACGGCTAAAAGGGTCATCATGGGTGCAATCGGTATTCCACTGATATTTATTTTAATTTATTCGGGCGGATATTATTTATTTGCTTTGACAATTTTGCTTCAGACTTTATGCCTGTGGGAATTTTTTACGATGTTCGAGAAAAAAAATTATTTTCCCCTGAAATATATTTCGGTGTTTTTCTCATTAATAATTTCTTTTGTCGCATTTTTTAAAATTTATTTTTTCATACCCTGCGTAATAATTTTTATTTTATTCCTTATTTCGGCGGAAATTTTCAGAAGAGAAAAACGCAGTCCTTTGAATGCAACACTCGGTTTATTCGGAATATTTTATATTACGATTCCATTTATAATGTTGAATCAGGCAGGGAAAAATTTTTTTCTGATACTAAGTATTTTTCTTATGATTTGGGCTTGCGATATTTTTGCTTTCTTCGGAGGAAAATTATTCGGTAAACACAAGCTAACTCCAATCAGCCCGGGAAAGACCATAGAAGGCTCCGTTACGGGTTTTGTATTTACGATGATTACTGCAATTTTATTATTTTATTTTTCAAACGGTACACTTGTGCTAATGGATTTTCTTGTACTCGGATTTATAACAGGTATTTTAAGTCAGCTTGGAGATATATTTGAATCTATGCTGAAAAGATTTTGTGAAGTTAAAGATTCTTCAAATATTATTCCCGGGCACGGAGGAGTTCTTGACAGATTCGACAGTCTGATTTTTATTTTACCTTTTATTTATATATATTTCAACTACATAAAATAAATAGTGTTTTATTAACTTGAATTCTTTATGAATGTTCTTATTTTTGTATAATAAGTTTTAAAGTATTTTCAAAATTCTGTATGGCAAAAAGAAAAAAAACAGTTGCAGTAAAAAGCAAAAAAAATAAAAAAGAAAAAATTGATTTAATTATCGAAGACGACACAATTCTTTTAGAAGACATCACCGCTGAGCCGATTCTTGAAGATGTCGAAGACGATACGGAATTTATTTCCCGGGTAAAAGAGTTTGAGGAGAAGCACAAAAATTCCAAATTAATTAATGTGTATAAATTAATCGGGAAACCATCTCTTGTAAAAACAAAAAAAAATCAGGGGAAGAACTTAAAAAGCGAATATGATAAATTAATTACACTGCTCGATAAAAATCATATTATCGTTCATTTTCAAAATGATTATCCCCTAAGTGAGAAATACAGGTTCATCACTGAAGAAATTTTTAAACAGGATGTTGAGAACATTAAAAATTCCAATATCCGAATAAGTTTTATCTACGAAGATTTTCATCCCGAACTGATAGACGAGGATGAAGTTGAAATTTAATTTTTTTTACAATGGCACTCGAAAGTAAAAAAGGTTCATTGAATTCGAAGATTATAGATTTCAATTTATTGGGAATCGATAATAATTATCATTCTTTAAAAGAATATGATAATGAAAAAATTCTCATAATAATTTTTATGTGCAACCATTGCCCTTACGTTAAAGCAGTTATTGGGCGGCTTGTTGAAATTCAAAATAAATACCTCGACAAAGGAGTGAAATTAATAGGAATCAATCCCAATGACGAAATCACATATCCCGAAGATTCATTCGAAAATATGAAATTGTTTGCGAAAGAGTATAATATTAATTTCCTTTACCTCAGAGATGAAACACAAAATATCGCAAAGGAATATGATGCGGCGTGTACCCCCGATATTTATGTTTATGACAACAATAGATTTTTGAAATACCACGGGAGAATTGACGACAACTGGAAAGATGAAAATCTTGTTACTCAAAAAGAACTGGAAAACGCAATCGATTTTTTATTAGCAGGGGAGAATATTGAGTCTGACCAGCTACCTTCTCTCGGATGCTCGATAAAATGGAAATAATTTTTTAAAATTTTATTTTGTTATATGCCATTTTTAATAAATGTACGACACGGACAATCACAGTGGAATCTCGAAAACCGATTCACGGGCTGGATTGATATAGACCTTTCGGAAAAAGGAGTTGAAGAAGCCATCAGCGCAGGGAATAAACTTAAAGGATATAAATTCGACATGGCTTTTACTTCTGCACTCATCAGGGCACAAAGAACGCTCGATATCATACTCGACATAACGGGTCAGAAAGATATCCCTGTTGAAAAAGATAAAGCTTTGAACGAAAGGATGTACGGAGACCTTCAGGGTCTGAACAAGGATGAGATGCGGGTGAAATTCGGTGCGGAACAGGTTCACCTGTGGAGACGAAGCTATGACGTTGCCCCTCCGAACGGTGAAAGCCTGAAAGATACTGCAGACAGGGTTCTTCCTTACTGGCATAGTAAAATAGCACCCGAACTGAAAAAAGGTAAAAATATACTCATAGCGGCTCACGGGAACAGCTTACGGGCGCTCGTGATGTATCTTGAAAAACTAAGTCCCGAAGAAATTGTTAAAACGGAAATTCCGACAGGGGTTCCAAAATATTATAACCTGGATAAAGATTTAAATATTTTAGAAAAAAAATATCTTTGATTTGAAATCCGTCGGTATCGAAAATATTATTTTTGATTTAGGGAATACACTCGTATATTTTGACTTTTGTTATTTCTATGACAGAATTGCCCATCTCGAAAAAAAACTAAACCCATCAAAATTCAGGAAATTTATTAATGATAAAAAACTTGGAATCAAATTAACCAAAGGCACACTCGACCATAAAACTTTTTTCCGGATTCTTAAGAAGAAATTTGATTTGAAAATCGGGTATGATGATTTCAAATATTTTTATTCGGATGTCTTTTGGATCAATAACCAGATGAAAAATTTTCTTGATAAAATTTCAAGGATAAAGAAATATAAACTTTTCCTCTTATCCAATACGGATGCACTTCATATGAACTTCATAGATAAAAATTTTCCTTTTGTGGGAGTTCTGAAAAACAGGGTGCTGTCTTATAAGGTCGGAATGATAAAGCCTCAAAAAGTGATTTTCAGGTATACACTTAAAAAATATAACCTCAATCCGGAAAAAACTTTAATAATAGATGATATAAAGGAAAATATATTGTCAGCATCTTCACTCGGAATAAAAACCATTCTTTACAAAAACCACAGAAGTTTTATTAAAAAATTCAGTGCACTGGCAAAGAACGCCGAAGCAAATAACAAATAGCAATGTTCAATGTTCAATGTACAATTAAGAGCGTTAGATGAATTCTCAATTAATCCCGAAGGGATGATATTATTGTAAAAAGGAAATCCGGGGCACGCAAAACCCCGAAGGGGTGAAATTATCTTCAATCTTCAATTTTAAATTTTCAATTTT
>PNBM01000320.1 GCA_003135995.1 Ignavibacteriota bacterium
CAGAGTTGAAATGTATGATTTATTCGAAATTGTTTATTATGTAAGAAATCTGAAAATTGTAAATAAAGACAATATAGGAATAGCCGGTTCTTCGCAGGGAGGTATTATACCTTTCATGGCTTGCTGTTATGGTCTTGACGTTAGATGTATTGTTGCAGATTTAACTTCACCCGAATTTGCTTCAAACTGGATTGAAAATGGATGTGTCAAAATGTCTCTTCTCTGGTCACTAAGTTATGATGACCTTACAGTAAGGTACAATCCGAAAGTAAAAAAATTCAGAGAATGGATTTTATCCGGAAAAAATGATAAATGGGACAGCCTTAACTATTATCTGCCCGAAGGAAGAGATTTTATGGATAAAGTTCAGGATAACAGAACGCCTTCATTCTTTTCAAATGCGTGGGAAGATATTTATTTTAATCCGAACGGTTTAATTAAATCAAGCGGGAATTTTAACAATGAATATAAAATTTACATAGGCGCGGTAAGAGGACACGGTTCGGCATTTTTTGGAGATGAGGATATTTATCATAATGAAAGTATTACCGCCTGGCTTTATAAATATCTCGTTAGCAGTGAGTCTTACACTGATTATTCAAAATACATTTTTGCTTACAGTTCCGCACCGATAGTAAATACGGGCTGGGTATATCATCAGTTTAAATCCGACGATTCACCTTTCGCCGAAGCTATCCCTCTAAATTTTTATTTCCATCCTTATAATATGTTACTCGAAATACCAAATTATGATACAAAATCTCCGGTAACTTTTACTAATAATGTAATAGACACTTCGTTAACTTTGAACGAAGCCGTGAACGTAGAATTTACGGGCGATAGTTTTTCGAGGCGATTTGTGAAAAATGAAATTAATTTTGATTCGGAACCGCTTAAGTTTAATTATAATATGCTTGGAATACCTGCTTTGCATTTTGTATATAAATCGGATGCAGACGTTTGCCAGTTTAATTTTCAAATCTGGGAAGTATGTAGTGATGGTGTAACAAAATTTGTCAGCAGTATAAATTATACCGACAGAAAAAATATTCCCGGTGCCTTAAGGGAAAAAGACATCGAAGGTAATGCCGCAGGACATATTTTTTCAAAAGGAAATAAAATAAGGATTATTTTAACGAATCTCGACACAAGATACGGCGATTATTATTTACGCTCCAATCCGTTCGTACTTCCGGTTATTAAGAAATCCAGAAACCTAATATACACAGGGTTTCCGGGCGGTTCTTATCTTCAATTACCATTAAAAGAAAGCGAGTAACCTGCATTTATTTATTTTTCAGCAAATCTCTGATTTCTCCTAAAAGCCTCACTTCAGGTGAAGGTTCAACAGATTTAGCGGTTTTAGCATCTTCGCTCGTTTTTACGGAATTAATAATTTTAATGAGTAAAAACACGCACACTGCAATCAGGAAAAAATCAAAAGCAACCTGAATAAAATTTCCATAGTTCAGAGTTACAGCTTCATTTATGACTTTACCTGTCGGGTCAAGGACGGCATTTCTCATAACTAATTTTAATCCTGTAAAATTTATTCCGCCAACTAACAAACCAATTGGCGGCATTATCACATCGCTGACGAGAGATGCTATAATTTTACCAAATGCCGCACCTATAATTACACCAATTGCTAAATCTAAAGCATTTCCTTTTATTGAAAAATCTTTGAATTCTTTAAATATTCCCATAATTTATTGTTTTGACTTAATTTAATAAAAATCAATCATATAAAAAATTAAAAACAAAAATATTACTGAAAAAATTTTAATAAAAAAAACCTGCCAAAACAAATTGACAGGTTTGATTTTAAAACTATTAACTGAATACTATTTTATAACGCTCATTTTCTTTATATCGACATTTTTGCCTGAAACAAGTTTATAAAAATAAATTCCACTCGAGATGTGATAGGTGCTGGCATCGAAATTAATTGAATAATCCCCCGGCATTTTCTGCTCATTAACCAATGTAGCAATTTCTCTTCCAGTTAAATCATATATCTTAAGAGTTACAAAAGAATTTTGTGAAATTGAATATTCAATAACAGTTTTTGGATTGAAAGGATTCGGAAAATTTTTAGTAAGTCCGAATTTAATATTTTTTGTATTATCATTGCCTGCTTTTGTATCCAGCATATTTCCGGCAATGCCACCACTTATGGAATCAGCTTTAAATGGTATATATAAGAAACTATTATTACTTAAATACATTTTATGACTCCCATTTGTCAAAACGGGTAAAACGTGAGGATTTGTAGCAAGGAAATTGACATCGTCAGGAGCGGTATCAAGATTCGTAACTATTATCCTGATTTTGTTTCCTTTCTGGAAGATATGCGAATGTGATATAGCATTAATACTTTTAAATTTTCTTGTATTTGCAGTATACTTTCTATCAGTATAATTGAATCTTGTAACTAACTTAGTACTTTTTGCACTGACCTCATACATCTGGAAATTGTACTGGCACAAATTTACATTCGATGCATAATCAAGACTGATGATAGGTGTTCCCAGCATTTTTAAATTCCTTGTCAAAGGGTCAGTATCGAATGTTATAGTTGCTTTTTTAAATTGAGAAGTAAAGGTTGAACCAGTAAATTCTTCATCAACCGCAGTCTGCATAGTTAATCCGCCTGTTACAGTATTATTTAAAGTAACATAGGTGTTATAATTTGTGCTTGGTGAAGTTGTTAATTTATTACCGGTATTAAAATAATACTTTATAGAAGCCATATTTGTTGGCGGCCAAACGTAAGAACTATCATGAGTAAAAGACCACATTCCATAATAATCAGGAAAAGTAGTATAAGCAAAATGATATAGCGGGCGTGTTAATATTCCGTTGTTTATGTCGAATAACCAGTAATAAAACCATTCATTAAAAAAGTTCANNCCCCACCGTGACCGGCTACTGCTCCAAAATAATATCTCTTAGGTGCTTTTACAACTGATGTGGAATTCATATTACAATAAGCACTGAAAAATTTATCCTGCCAGTTATTTTCCAATAAAATCGGTATTTTATTCTGAGATATATTAGTTTTAAAATCGCGGTTATAAGGAAGCCAGCGGGCAAGACTATCCCATTTATCAGGTGCACTGGAATATATCCAGTCAGACATTCTATCGACCTGGCTTGAATATCTTACAGTATCCGGAGTGTAATCGACCGACCAAAGAAGTGTCATTTTAATACAGCCATTATCAATCCAGCTTGATGCAAATTCAGGGGAAGTTAAAGCGGCAATGATACATTTTACATTCATACCGTTGCAAGCAGCCATATAAGGAATAATTCCCCCCTGAGAACCACCCATAATTAATACCTTACCGGTATCAAGCCCTGATTGTTTGTCGTGTTTAACATAATTAACAACTTCAATTAAATCCTGTGCTTCAGTCATACTAATCAAGTTTGATAATCCTCCTGAATTTCCCTGACCTCTCATACTGTAAGTATAAACACTGTATCCGTATGCAGCCTGGTCATTTGCGAATTTCTCGAGTGTCTCTTTCCTATCACCATAACCATGGCACATAATAACTCCGGGATACCCGTTAGGTAAATAAGGATCAGATACGCTTGGATAAAATTTTGAACAATCAAGTACAATTCCATCTCTGAGAGTTATCGAAAAATTTTGTTTAATTACAGTATATAAATCGCTATATGGCGATGGAACTTTTGGAAATGAAGGGAAATTGTATGAATCGGTTAATTTGTGTTGTGCCCTGATGTTAACAGATAAAAACATTAAAATGATTAGAAAAACAAATATAGCGATATTACTTTTTTTCATATCTTCCCCCGATTTAAGTAGATCTTTTTTTATTTATAAGAATAGATGGAATAATTTAATTTTTAATAATTACAACTTACTTTCAAGTCATTAAAATATTAATATTTGATGATAATTTATAAATAATTTGTAAATATTTTTCCATCTTTAGTGTTTATTTATTATTTCTAAAAATTACAATAAGGGCTTTAGCTTTTGCAGAACCAAAGCCCTTAATTAAAATTTAATTTTATTTTATAAGTGTCATTTTCTTTATCGATACTTCATTGCCTGCTACAAGTTTATAGAAATAAATTCCACTTGACAGACCATATATATTGGCATTAAA
>PNBM01000301.1 GCA_003135995.1 Ignavibacteriota bacterium
GGTGCTCATTTGGCTTTGTTTGGAAAATTTAATGGAGATCTTTGATCAACTCGTCAAATTTCTCTTCCCTGGTTCATCAATTTCACCGTCATGTTGCCGCTGAAAATGGGCTATGCAAAGATAACGTGTTGATATAATTTCATTATTATTTGACATCCCCTCATTTTGGTGTTATATTTCCTTCAAATTCGTGACCTTAAGAAAATATTGCTTGTTTAATGGTAATAAATATTGAAATCACTTTTTCACTTTTGGCAAAATTGAATTTCGCTGTCTTCTTAAATCTTCAATTGAAAAATTAACGATTTTTTCAAACTTTTCTTTATTCTTCATNNTTAAGAGCCACCATTTGCTTTGTTCCAGCTTTTCGATTACATCAGGCGTGAATCTATAGTTTATCATTTTTGCAGGATTTCCCCCCACAATTGTATATCTTTCCACATTTTTTGTTACGACTGCGCCTGCCGCAATAATGGCACCATTCCCTATGCTATTAACAGACGGGAGAATAATGGAATTGAGTCCAATCCAAACATCATGTCCAACTACAAGCCTCGTCCTTGGAAGTACATCTTCAGTCGTGCATCCAAATCGAGGATTAAATNNGAAATATTCTGGAGGGTGATTTGCATTAAATATATGTGTATTTTCTGAAATACCACAATAGTTACCAAAAACTGTTCCTTGAGCAATTTTCGCTAAATCTATAAAACCGGCTGTCCCATATCCAATGTCAATATCATAATATTTTTTATAGATATTCCGAGAAGTTGTTTCGTAAAAATATCCACCTTCAATTTCTCGGATGATTCTTAAAATAATCCTTCTGAAACGACCATTGGATATGGAATAAGCATTTTCTAATAATTTAAGCACAACCATATCATAATCTCAGTTTTCTTGATTTTATAATACATAGGATCATAGTTGATTAAGTAGTTAAATTTTATGATAACTGGGGTGACTCATTTTTTTGTCGAACGATTCCGGCAATACCGAAACACCAAGCGATGACACAAAAAAACACTCCAATGCCAACGAAACTTAATTCTCGCAAAGACATAAATGTGTTGAAAAGGATTCCGGGGATTAATACGATAAATGAATATTTTATTCCTTGTGTAAAACTTGCTAAATATTCAGGTATATTGATGTNNTTTATTAACTTTTTTAAATAGTGTATTTGTATTGCCATACATAAGCTCATAGAAAGTAATGTCGTCGAAGCCGCGCCGATCAAACCGAAGTATTTAGTGGCCGGGTATAGTACAATAAGAAATGAAATTGTTCTAACCATGGATGCGGTCCTGTGTTTATCCGGGTCACCGGTTGCAAATACCACATTCATAATCAGGGCAGATAACAGGTAAAGAAAGACAAATATGGAAAAAATGCTGAAAGGAATTGAAACAGTACTGTACGTGGGCGAATATATTAACGATAAAATTGGTCGAGAGAACACAATAAAGAAGATGAAGAACGGAAGTCCAAAAGTGGCGACGATTTCAGTTAATTTGAGTAAAGTTTTTTTTAATTTTACTTTGTCATCCTGCATGAGGGAAAATGCCGGCAACAAAACAGGACTTATCTTGGCAAAAATTGTGCTTGGCAATTCGGCAAGATTCCGGGCCAGGAAATATAAGAACAATGTTCCAATCGAGAGCACCTTGCCGATTACGAAGTTATCCGCTTGGTAATAAATGACCATCAAAATCGGAAGGCCAAAAACTTTTTTTGAAAATCCTATGATTTCGGTCGCATGTGATGAATTGAACTTGAACCTTGGTATCAGGGGATAGAAGATATATGAAAATGCAAAGGTCAAAAAGGCCTCGGAAATATACCCCAGGACCAATGCCCAAACATTACGAAGATAAAAAGCGGAAACAATGGCAACAAGGACGCCCAAACAACTTGCACCCTGGGTTAAAAGGACCCACTTGGTGAACCTGAGTTCTTTTTGGAGCAAATAAATATTGGGGCTCGTAAATCCCCTGAATAAAATAACAGTGAAGGCTGTCCGCATGATCGTTGTGGATTCATGGATATTTAAAAAGTTGCTGATGAACGGCGTGGCAAAATATGCAACCATATAAAGAGCTATGGCTCGTAATGATGCAAGCCACCAGATAATGTTTAAAAATTCTTTATCCGCGCCCCGTTTNNGTTGCCATTAAACCGAATGCATCGGGAGCCAGCAGCCTGGCTAAAATCATATTCCGGATGAATCGCAGGAGATTCTCTGTGAAGCTCCCAAGGGTTAAAACGCCACCTCCTTGGAGTATTCTACCCCGCAAGCTGTCTGATCTAAAAAGAGACCTCAATCTATTTGATATCGCCAGTACCATTTTTATTCTTAATCAGTGTGTTTCTCCAAAGTCTTTTTATTTTTTGAAGAATGTTAGCTCTCAGCATTATCAAGTGCATCCGAACCAGATTAAGGAGCGGAAGAAGCAACTTCTGGAACATGCAGAAGAGGTATTNNCTGTCGATGGAGAATGATTTTTTGTCAAACGCGCTCGGGCGCATAGGCAATGCGAGCGCAAAGCAATGATAGACAGGGAGGAAACTGACTTTTACACATAATTTATGAGGTTGAAAAACCATGCAAGGTCATTTCAGAAAGATCGACTAATTAATGCTGCCGAGAGCTATAGACTATCTTTCTGTCAATTTTTTTTGCTGTTAAGAATATGCTTTGAGCTAAAAATGGCAACGAACCTATCAATTTGATTGTTTCAATTCTGAAACCACGTTTGATTAAAACATTTTTAAGACTTTTTACCGTATAAAATCGATAGTGAGGAAATTCAGGATTATAGTGCTTTTCATATTTGAAGAGGGCGATTAGAATATTCTTAATGATGCTATGATTAGGTGTGGTAAGTATAAATATCCCGTCTTTTTTTAAAGTACGATTGATTTCGTGAATAAAGTGATCAGTAAATCGCACATGTTCAATTATATCACCGGCAAAAATATAATCAAAATGTTCACCAGGAAAGGGGATAATTACTTCTGTATCCGCAACCCTGAAATCAATATGAGCATATTTTCTTTTTCCATTGTTAATAAGTTCTTCTTCGATATCTACGCCAGATGGTTCAAATCCCATACTGTGCAAGTAGTCGCAAAGCCATCCGCTTTGACATCCGATGTCTAATATCTTTTTTCCTTTTGGACATTCTTTTAGATATTCGAGTAGAGTCTCTATCCTTTTTTTCTGTTGTCCCTCTAATGATTTCATTTTTTCATTTGTTCTATTTATCATGGCGTGCGCCCCAAAGAATTATCTGTTGGCTCTTTCATAATTTTCTCCCTTCTCGTGGCGTTTTCAACTTCTGCATGCCCTATTCAAACGGGAAGTATCACGATTGAGCATGAATTTTTTCATCGGCAGG
>PNBM01000022.1 GCA_003135995.1 Ignavibacteriota bacterium
GTCAAGTTTGTCAAGTTTATCAATTTAGAGCAAAGAGCAATCAACATGTCCCGACAAGTCGGGATGCAAAGAACGCAAATGTTGATATACAGAACATACTATCACCAACAACGGCACCAAAAATAGTGAAATGGTAAAAAGGCGAAATTGTGAATTAAAGAAGATGGATTAAATAAAAGATTTGATACGAATTTCACATAATGAACACTAAAGGCAGGGGATCCCCGACAAGATCATTCGGGGATGACAACACTGAGAAAATTCGGGGATGACAGGCTGAAAGTTTGTAAAGTTTATAAAGTTAGAAGGTTAATAAAAATAGTGAAATAGTGGAAAGGCGAAATAGTGAAGTAAAGAAAATCAATTAATTAACCGTTACCAAGGTGGACCTTGGTAACGAGGGGAAATAGTGAAGTAAAGAAGATGGATTAAATAAAAGATTTGATACGAATTTCACATAATGAACACTAAAGGCAGGGGATCCCCGACAGGAGCATTCGGGAATGACAAAATAAGAAAGTAAATTTAGGTAATGAAGCTTAAGGCAGGGGATCCCCGACAAGATCATTCGGGGATGACAACACCGGGAAAATTCGGGGATGACAACACTGAGAAAATTCGGGGATGACAGGCTGAAAGTTTGTAAAGTTTATAAAGTTAGAAGGTTAATAAAAATAGTGAAATAGTGGAAAGGCGAAATAGTGAAGTAAAGAAAATCAATTAATTAACCGTTACCAAGGTGGACCTTGGTAACGAGGGGAAAAAGAGCAATGCTGAATTCTGAATGTTGAATTTTGAATAAGAGCGGTAAAGTTCATAAAGTTTGTAAAGTTATAAAGTTATAAAGTTAGAAGGTTAGAAGGTTAGAAGGTTAATGAAAATAGTGAAATAGTAAAAAGGCGAAATAGTGAAGTAAAGAAGATGGATTAAATAGTCGTTACCAAGATGGACCTTGGTAATGAGGAGAAAAACACTAAAGGCAGGGGATCCCCGACAAGATCATTCGGGGATGACAATTGTTATTTAATTAATCAGAGTAATCAAAGTAATCATTTTAATCAGTGATATGACTTTAAGAATAAATTTAATTAATCAGTGTAATCAGTATAATCATTTTAATCAGTGATATGACTTTAAGATTTATTAAGGATAATTTATGTTAAGGTTTTATATTTAAAATTTAGAGTTCTATATTTAATATTTTGAATAGTGACAGGAAAATAATATTTGCGCTGGCGATACCGGCTGTATTGCAAACGATTGTGAGGTCGCTGTTTGTAATTATAGATGCTTTTTGGGTCGGGAAGCTCGGAAGTAAGGAGCTTGCGGCTATTACGGTGGCGACTTTCCTTGTGTGGGGAATTTTAGCTTTGGGAGAAATGGTTGCAGTCGGGACAAATTCCCTCGTTGCACAAAGGACAGGCGCAAATGATATCGGCATGGCGAAAAAAATATCTTCACTGAACATTCTTAATACTTTATTCTTCAGTATATTTTTAGGTTTAGCAATCATTCCCATTTTACCGCTTATGTACTGGTTTATGAATTTACAGCAACCCGAAATTTTACTTGCAAATAAATACCTTATTACTTTATTAATCGGTCTGCCCTGCATAACGCTTCTTTCAACTTCGAGTGCGATTTTCAGGGGTTACGGAGATACGAAGACACCTTTTTATATGTTTGTTTTTGCAGTTGTGCTGAATATTTTTTTAGCTCCGCTCTTTATATTCGGAATAAACGGATTTCTGAAGTTCGGCATGACCGGAGCGGCATTTTCCACACTCATTTCTTTTCTGACAGCATTTATTATAAGTTTTATAATTTTACAAAAAAGAAATTTAATAGAAAAACTCAGGAATTTAAAAGCAGGCTGGAAAATATTTTTAGAGACAATAAAAATCGGAGTGCCTGTTGCTATTAACGGAGTGGCGTTTTCGCTTATATATGTGTTTGTTGCACGGTTCGTATCCGATTACGGAACGGTTGGATTCGCTGCACTTGGCATCGGGCACCGCTCGGAGTCGATTGCTTTCCAGATGTGCGTCGGGTTTTCGCTCGCGGCAACAATAATGGTAGGACAAAATGTGGGCGCGGGTGACGTGAAGAAAGCGGAGAGGCTGGCGTGGAAAATTCTCGGTTACGGCGCAATAATTATGATTGGATATGCGACTTTGCTTTTTATTTTCAGCGGCGAGGTTGCGAGATTTTTCATAGATGACAATGAAATAATAAAAGCGGCATCGGTTTATAATAAATTTGCGGCATCGGTGATGATTTTTTCTGCAGCGGAAGTTATATTAGGCGGAGCTTTTTCGGGAGCAGGGAATACAACGCCGACGGTTGTTATAGGTTTGCCAATAAACTTTATGCGGATACCGCTTTGCGCGATTTTTTCACCGCTGTACGGACTTTACGGGATTTGGTTTGCGATTTGTGTTACAGTGGTTTTGAAGGGAGTTTTAGTAATGTTATGGTTTAAAAAAGGAAACTGGAAGAAGAAGAAGATTGCATTTGCGGAAACTCCTCCGGCTATTGAGAAAAGCCATTATGAATTATGAATTATGAATGCTGAATTAAGAGCTAAGGGCTTTTTACCACGGAGGAATGGAGAAGAGCAGAGAAAGAACAATTATGAATTATGAATGCTGAATTAAGAGCTAAGGGCTTTTTACCACGGAGACACAGAGAGAGCAATTATGAATTATGAATTATGAATTATGAATTATGAATTAAAGACTTTTCGTTCCCAAAGAGGACTTTGGGAACGAGAAAATATTTTTAT
>PNBM01000309.1 GCA_003135995.1 Ignavibacteriota bacterium
CGGGAATCCAGACGAAATACAAGTTTTTTAACCTTATTTCAACATGCCCGCTCCTTGTTCCCAAAGTCCTCTTTGGGAACACTTCTGTTATTTTTGTTACAAAAAAAATATTTTTTTTGTATCGATTTTGTACCGGTTTTGTTCGGAAATGTTCGGTTTTATACCGATTTTTCATTTTGAGAATTTTCTTCATTTAATTCCGGTTCTTTTTCAGAATTTTTGTTCAGCAATAAACTCTTTTTCAAATCGTAGAATTCTGATTTATCCAGTTCGTTAAATATTTTCAATGATAATTTAACGAGTTTATCATAACTCATAAGCATTGGTTGTTCTTTTGTTTCTGTTTTGACCTCTTTTAAAACTTCAGATAGATATTCGAGCCTGGATTTTTTTGTTAATAAAAGAGATTCCTTGATTTCTTCGAGTTCGATTTTTTTCAGGTCGTCGATTTCTTTTTCGAACTTTTTGGACCATTCGAATAAAGTGGATTTTGCAACGTTAAGAGTTTTTGATATTGAATCGAGGGAGTTTCCTTTTCCTCGAAGTTCGATAAATTGTTTTACTTTTTCTAAGTCGTACATAATAAATAATTTAAAATTTATAAAATTTGTAAAATTCTAAAGATTCTTAAAATTCATAAAATTTAAAGATTAAGATGTATCAAATTTTTCAATTTCGGATTTTACTTTTTGTTGCTCGAGTTCATTTTTATATCGTTCAATTGCGTTTTGATACTGAATTTCCTGGTTTTCGCGTGAACCGAGTTCGTAAAAGTTGATAACCGGAGCGGACTTATAGGAATCATTTTCAAATGAAACGGGTGATTTATTGATGAAATCNNAATAGTATATTGTTTTTGCATTTAAATCAGAGGTTAATATTATTTTGATTAATTTACTTTCCTGGATTTCGAGTGCAATTTGCATTAATTCTTTGGTTTCTTCGTTTTTAAGAGCTTCGAATTTTAGTTTGGCGAAAGAAATGTTGTGGATATGGGCGAAATCTTTTATCCAGATGTTTCTCTTCACTTTAAGCCAATCTATTAATTCTATTAAAATTTTATCTATATCCATAATTCAATAATATAAATTTGTGAAACGTGAAAGGTGAAACGTGAAACAAATCCAGAAAAATGGGAAATTGGGGTTAAGAAAATGGAAAATGGGAAATTAGAAAATGGTAAGAGCACAAAAGCTGAGCATAGGACGCTGATTTCACAGATTATGCAGATTGACACTGATATTTTATTTTTATATTTAATAATATTTATTTTCATAATATTTAATTTCATAAATATTTTAATTTCAAATATTTCTACTCAAAATTAGAAATAATAAAAATAATTTTAATTTATATTGACAATTTTTTGAGGAAGTCAGGCGGGGCGTGGGTTTGGGCGATTTTAATCTTTTTGCACCCCCCTATATTTAGGATTCTATTATTGAAATGTTGATGGCTGGAATACTGAACTGATAAAGAAAATTAAAATATTTTGTAAAAAGCATTTTTGAGGTAAAACTTGTATAAATGGATTTCCATATCCAATTATAATTAATTTTAAGTTATTGTTAAAACAAAAGAGGATAATAGAATTCTGAATTCTGAATTCTGAATTCTGAATTTTGAATGCTGAATAAGAGCAAAGAGCTTCTCATGAGGGAGGTTAAGAAAAAATAGTGTAATAGTGAAAAAGCGAAATAGTAAAATTAAAAAAATTTATTCACCACTGAGGCATAAAGGACACAAAGAATGAACGAAGAAAAACAAAGATAAAATCTTTGGTTGTTAGTGGCGCTAAAGAACAGCTAACACCAACAACGGCGGGATAAATTTTATAAAATGAAATCTTTTCCTAGTAAATCCTCTAATTTATATTTCTCACCATATTCTTTCTTAGCAAGATTAAAATCTTTTATAGGATCATATCGTGCAGCTTCTTTAACCATATCTAAGGATGATTTAAAATTAAAAACATTTTCAAACTCAAAAAACTTTTGTTGTTCAAAATCTTTGTTCAATAGAAATAAATGTAAATGCGTTTGATTATCCATATCATAAAATGGTTTTAGCATGACTTCATTATTGGGATCAAAAGTGTTTTCACATAAATAAAATATTTTATTTTCAATTATGGGATCTTCTACAATAAAAAATATGAAACATAATGAACCATAAGAAGTATGAGCAACTCCTATCTTTGTATAGAACTTAAATGGTTTGACTTTGGATAACTCGTATATAAAATCGGTAGTATCAACTAAATATAAAATTGTTTCCACACCAATATTATTATCGAGAATTGCATTTAATGGTATGATAAAAGTATCGGTAAAAAGATATTCCTCTGGTAGCGGTTTAATATCAAATTTTGTTTTTCCTTTAATCCATTTATTATTTAAATATTTATTCATAATAATATATATAATTATCTTCGAAACTTTCTTCTTAATGCTATTATAAATAATGTTATCAGAATGCTCTGAATTACAGTTTGAATTGTGGAGAAAAATATTGTATAACCATTAGCAGCTTTTAGTATATCAATATCTCGTTTTGCGGGGAATGAATTTATAAATGAATATAAAAAACTCAATCCATAATCATTGAATATATTATTTATATTCGAACATTTAAAATAATATATTATTGAATGTTTTTCATTATTTATATAATCTAAACCCGTAAATAAATATAGAATGGAAAAAAATACTAAAATTAGAGAAAACCATATTATTGATTTTTTATAACTTTCACCATAATTACTGAAAGTTTTGTATAACCATAATAATGTCTTTTTAGATTTTGTAGGATTAAATTGTCTTTCAATATCTAAACTTGCTTGATGAAAATCACCTGCAATTTCAAATTGTTTTTTATTGTCGAAATTCTTTTCGAAAATTTTATATTCACTAATTAAACTATTTTCTGTTACTTCTCTTATTAAATCACTTTTATCTGGAATATAAATGCTCTTAAATATTATGTCTTCCTCTTTAATAATACTTTTTAAAAATTTATAATCGATATGTTCTTTAATATTTATTGAAATAGAAGCAAATAAAACTTCAGCAAAATTAGAATTAAGAAATGAACAATTTGTCAAATCTACATTTAAGAATATTATATTTGATTTTAAATTTAATCTTCTAAACAGCGCCAATAAATTAAAAGAGCAATTATTAAATATACATATCTTTTCCCCAATTGACGAATCTGATAGATTTAAAATACCAAAAGAGACCGAGTTAAAATTTGTTATACCATTAAATTCACATCTAAAAAATGCATCTTTTATTTCCATAACTTTTAAACGACGATTTACAACAAATGATAAATTATTATTAAATATAGTTTCTGTGAATATTAAACCATCAAGAAAATTACATGAAGAGAAAATACATTCATCATTAAAAATGACATTTTCAAAAATAAGTTTATCAAATTTAATATTACCCAAATATACTCTTTTGTTAAAAACACAATTTTTAAAAAACTGTGGAAATCCTTTTATATTTATTCCTGTAATTCTAATCGGAATTTCAAATTTACAATCTTCAAAAAGTATATCTACGAAATTGTCATCTTTAACCTCTAAATATTTATTTATTAGTAAAAAAGGTTCATCAATAGCAGCTTCAATATTTTCAGCAAAAAGAATTTTTTTAAAATATTTGTTTTTCGAATTTAGTATAGATTTAAAATTACCAAGAGTAATATCTTCCATTATTATCTTTCCTCCATAATTTTTATTTCTTTTTCGGTTAAGTTGTAGAGTTTATNNAATCGATTTGTGCATTGAGTGCATCGTCAACCATAGCGGATTTCCAACATTTGCGTTCGTAATATGTTTCATAGTTCATTTGTCAGTCTTTTAAGTTTACTAGATTCCCGCTTTATCGGGAATGATAAGGATTACTCTTTTTTTTCCATTCCTTGTAAAATATTTCTAATTCTTTTTCTGAAAGACCGAATTTCATGTTATATTCCAGCCATTTTTTCTTCATTTCTTCTTTATTCTTTTTATTTAAATCAACTAAATATTTTATTCGCTTAGATAATCTGCTTTCATCAATAAATAAATTATCAACTAAATATTTTACTTCTTCTTCACCATTATATTTTACAATTTTATATTTTTTTATTCGTATTCCTTTAGAAAGCGAATCTTCTAATAAAAAAAGGTTTGTATCACTTGTGGTGACGAAAAAAGAATTACTATTTTTATTTTTACTATAACTATTATTAAATAAATTAAATTTATCTTTTCCGTTCCATACACCAATAATTTTTGTAGATGTATATTTATTTTCAATTAATACTTTATTTTCTATTTCAAGGATATTTTCTCCAAAAGGATTAAATTCTTCAACTACATCTCCATGAATATATTCTTCCGCATCTTCAATTGTGAAATTAGCCATAAATCTGTTACATTTTAATAATAATATAGTTATTGGAAATTTTTTGAAATAATGATTATTATTTTCTACGAATACTTTAAATTGATTATTTGATTTTTTAATAATATCACGAAATTTTTTAAGTTGGGCTGGTAAATAAAAGCTTACTACTTCCCTTCTTAAAAATTTTAATTTATTTTTTATATCTTCTTCTTTTTCATCTATCTCTTTAAGTTCTACCAGAAAGGTTGAATCTGCTTTTATTATTATAAAATCGGGAATTTTTGTATTTTCATACTTAAGTCCTAAATTTTTTAATTTAACTTTTTCATTATCTACATCAATTATATTTTCATTATTAAGTTCACGTAGCGATTTATTTATAAAATTTTTAAATTCCATTTATCCCTTGCACAATTATTATTTCTTCTTCGGTTAAGTTGTAGAGTTTATAGACTACGGAGACGATTTGTTTATCGAGTTCACAACATCTGGGTTTATAATATATATTATTGTTCATTTATTCGTCTGTTAAGTTTCCTGGATTCCCGTCCCGATANNCCGATAAAGAACATCGGGATCAATAGCAAAGAGCGACTTGCGCTGGAATGACAAAAGTTGCGTGTTCTTATTCTTTACCCTCCAAGATTACATCTTTTTCGGCTTTAGGGAAGAGCTTGTCGATTTTTGATTGGAGGTCGATTGTTAAGNNCCTTTGCGGTCTTTGAGATATTTTTCCATTACTTTGTAGCCGCCGATTTGATAATTCCACACATCGGGAGTAATATTTTCAAAATACCTGACATCATTTATATAAACCGCTTTTTGTTCTTCATCATAATGAAGTTTTTCGATTTTATCGTTTCCGCCTTTTCCCCAATATCGCACGATAGGTCTGTTAAGTGATTTGTGTTTTAATAAATGGAGTTCGGTTAATTCTTTTCCAAGTTCGGCAAGCTGTTGAAAAAATGTATAACTTTTTGTAAACGGAATTCGCGGAAAATCTATTTTAAGAAATTCTGAATATTTTTCACGGTAAATATTGCTGTAAAGAACTGCATAGACATAATATAAAATCTGTTCAGGTGTAGGTACCTTTTTATATGCGTCAGTTAACTTTTCAAACACTTTAATATTTATATTTGCTTTTTTATCTGTATCTCCATATTTAGTTTTTGGTTCAAAGAGCATTAAATTTGCAAAAGATTTTTTCTTTTGTTTTTCGGAAGGGTATAAATAAAGAGGGAAAAGATAAGTAATAGAAATAGCAGAAGTAATTGAATGTGCATCCACTAAAGAATTTGTTATAAAAACAGGTTGAATTCCTGATTTATCCATCTGTTTTCCAACTATTAAACCCATATTTTCCTTTAACATATGTTGCATAACATCACCTCTTGGCATGCAATGAAATCCTCGTGAATTTCCCGTATAATATGTAAATCTAATATCGAACGGTCTATATAAAATAGTTCTTACATTTTCCGGTGCAAGTCCTGATTCTAATAAATCTTTTTGTGCCAATGAAATTTTCCAATCTCTTGCATCATTACCTAATTTATAGCCTAACCTTGCAAGATCAATATCCATTTTACTAAAAACTTTAATAGTGTCAAATAATTCAGACGCACTCCATTTGATCGTCAAATCGTCTCTCGCCGTCACTATCCCCACACTATTTACAGGAAAAATATCATTTACTTTCAACCAGTTATTATAATATTCTATATCTTTCGTATCCCTTTTAATTAGGAAATACCATGGAGTTTTTGGTTTTAAAACGCCGTAATCTTTTACTTTGAATTCTCTTTTTTCAAGCCAGTCATATTTTTGTTCACGTAATCCAAAAATATCCCGTTGATATACTTTACAACCTTTTGCATTTTTCTTTTTAACCATCAATACAATAGAAACACCCTGCATAATATCAAAAACGTTTTCATCTTTACTTCCATCAGGGCAGACTTCTTTTTTCAGACTATTACCGTGAAGGTCAATAATATATATTTCGTTAAAAGTATTTATTAAGCTTTGACGCATACCTCTGAATGTGGGATTATCAAGGTAGCTGTGATTGGTTATCATACCGACAATTCCCTGACCTGCTGAATGAATTTTCCATTGTGCAAAGCGAAGGAATTTAACATAATCATCCTGAAGCCATTTTGGGTTTTTTTCACCCAATGGTTCACCATCGGAAAAGAAATATTCTTGAATAATTTCTCCAATAAATGTTTTTTGCTCAATTGATGAATAACCAGTTTTACTATCAACTTTCTGCACTTTAGAATATACAGGAACTGTGGTTTGTTTTAAATCATCCCATTTATAATCGTGAACATACTCTTCTCCCTTTTTGAAATGCTTTATTATATCTGATTTGTTAGCGGAATGACCACTATACGGAGGATTACCAACGATTACAAGAATCGGTTCATTTTTCTTCACTTTTGAGGCGAGATGGCTTTCATCACTTAAAGATTCAAGACCGGGAATTTCAGTTTCTTGGAGATCTTCCAAATCGAGAGTGTTCGTCAGATACAACTTAAACCTATCTTCATCCTGCATTTGATAGCCAAGCTCTTCGAGAAGGAAACTAATTTTGATATGACCGATTGCATAAGGAGCCATCATCAATTCAAAAGCATAGAAATTTTTCAGGATTTGATTTCGAATAAAATTATTTTTTCCTGCATCGCCGAATTTTTCAGTGAATTCTTTAACTGCAAGTTTAATAGCTTCGGCAGGAAAAGTCAAAGTTCCTGCGGCAGGGTCAAGCAATGTAACTTCTTTACTTGCAAGACCATCCATTAAATCGAAATGAGTTTTAAGCAATTCGTGAACGGAGCGAACGATATATTTTACAACGGGTTCGGGAGTATAATAGACTCCCCTTTTCTCTCTTGTTGCCGGGTCGTAAATATTCAGGAAAGTTTCATAGAAATGAACAATAGGGTCTTCACCTTTTCCTTTCTTATAAAATTCGTCAAGTATTTTATTTACATCTGCAACGTGCAAGACTTCCGCGATATCATCAATGATAACTTCCATCTGAGGTGAAAGTTTTCCGAGAGATATAAAATTGAAAACGTCTTTTAAAATTCCTATGGTTTGCGGAATTAGATCATAGGCAATTTTTCTATTGAAATCGGAATTTGCTCTTGTCCTTGCGGCAAAGAGACCATAAGTAATGGTCTGTGAATATATATCTGCAAAATCTTTTTGAGAAAGATTTGAAACGAGATATTGTTTGAATGCAGTATAGAATCCAAAAATTTTACCTTTGCCTTTTTCTTCTTCTTCGAGTTCCTTAGCAACTACTTCATCTCTTAAGAATCCGGTTCTTTTTGCGAGTTCGATTGCGAGATTTTCAGCGGTAAAAACTTTTGGCAGTGAAAAGGCAAAAAACTTTTCGAGAAGAGTTAAAAATTTTTCTTCATTTTCAACAGGCGGAACGGTTTGAAGTTTCCTTGCTATAAAG
>PNBM01000271.1:0-1130 GCA_003135995.1 Ignavibacteriota bacterium
TGCCCCTATTTGTGCAATAAAACTTCCCTGAACTTCTCCTGTTTTATATGAAGTAAAACCAATTCGGTACAAACCCGTAACTAAAGATTTTGTTGGATTGCTCACATCACTTGAAATTCTCATTTGCGAATTATATCTATTGCCTGAAGGCTGTTTAGGTAAATCACTGCAATCATCGTTTTGACCATAAACAGTCCAGCTTGCAGTTTTCGCTTTTGAAACAAAATCATCATCATTGATTATTCCATCAGCTCTTTCAAATGAAATCCATGTATCAAAGTATTTGGTACGTTCATTAAAATTAGCGGTATAATCTTCCATAACAAAATCCCCTTTGCCGGGACTTAAATTTTTGGGAATAGGAGATACCATCCTGATTCCGATTTCCGGTGCGGCAACAGGAATCCATAAATATAAGTAATAGTATTTTTTACCATCGCGCTCTTCGTCAGGTATAGCGTCCTGCTTTATATAACCAAAATAACTAATCACGTCCAGGTAAGGAATACGAATTTCCTGACCAAACACTGTTGTTTTTCCCAGGTCAGCTTCAAAAGTCGGGAGCTTTTGTGCATTCATCCCTTTTACAAGAAACAGGGAAATAGCAATGAAGAAGNNATCCTACTCATAAGGCTTTTCGGAGACGCCCCGATTTTTAAAGTGTTTTCCGGACTCCACTGTTTTGCTAATTATTTTTTGAATGGTTCGCTTAAATTCCGACCGGAGAAGTCATAAACTTAAGCTCTGTACATAATGTGTTGCATTTACAAAATAAAATAATTGCTTTGTAATATCAATAGATATATTATTTTTATTGATTAACCTAAGAGTATTAATATATTATGAATCTTATGAATCTTATGNNCATCCCCGAATGTGCGTTCTTTGTATTCTGATGTTTTTTATCCGGTCAGGAATCTATATGTGTTTTTGTCATTTCCGCGAAATCGGGATACGTTCTATGTTCAGCGAAGCAAATCTAAACGAAGCCTATGGCTCTAATTAACTCATTCGCCAGTCTAACAATTCTGTTATGTTAATCCCGAAGGGATGATAATATTGTAGAAAATGAATTGTGGACTAAAGACAAACCCCGAAGGGGTGACATTTATGCCATTGTTGGTGTTAGC
>PNBM01000271.1:1215-3454 GCA_003135995.1 Ignavibacteriota bacterium
GTTCCGGGTTGTAATTTCTCATTCACCAGTGTTTCTATTTCTTTCCCAAGAATGTCATATACTTTTAAATTTACTAATCTTGAATCTTTAATCTGAAATCTTATAATCGTAGAAGGATTAAACGGATTCGGATANNTTTATGCCATTGTTGGTGTTAGCCGTTCTTTGGCGTCACCAACAACACAATTTATTTAATTAATAGCATTTTTTATGCCGTTGTTGGTGTTAGCCGTTCTTTGGCGTCACCAACAACACAATTTATTTAATTAATAGCATTTTTTATGTCGTTGTTGGTGTTAGCCGTTCTTTGGCGTCATCAACAACAAAATTTATTTAATTAAAAGCATTTTTTTCGATTCATTATAATCCCCAACTTGCAATCTATAAAAATAAACTCCGCTGGGATANNATAAAAACTCTTCCGGGATATTGCTGCTGATATTATGAATTCCTGTATTCGGATTTATCACATATAATGCTCCGATTCCACCGGCAAAAATAAAAGTTTGACCGGATGCTAAAGAATAAATTGTATTGTTAATAATTCCATCGTTATATGGCAGCCAGGATGAACCATTATTTATGCTTTTATAAATTCCTGAAGTTAATGTTGAAACATATATAATTCCATTTTTGATAATCATATTACTAACTGTTGTTAAAGGTAATCCATTGTTTTTGGATATCCAATTATTCCCATCGTTAGTACTTAAATAAATTCCCTGATTAGTTTCAGCATAAAAATTATTATAATCTTGAAAAAAACTCTGAACATTTATACTTTCTAATCCCGAATTGGATATTATACTCCAGTTTATTCCGCGATTTGTAGATTTGTACAACACGTGATTTGTATTATTCTCTAAAGTTTGAACAAGAGCCATATAATCGTTATTAAAAACTGTATTTACGTGCGAATTATTTGTTGGAATTCCATTTGCGATTTGCCAGTTTAATCCAAAATTAGATGTTAGATAAACTCCGTGTACATATCCCCCGATAATAATATGACNNCATATGACTACAAACGAAATACTTTAGTAAATTTCCCGCCGATGAACCTGCCAATGGAATATTAATCCAACTCAATCCGACATTAGTAGAATATACAAAACCATAAGAGCCTTGTGAAAAAATCTCATAACCTCCATCAAATAAATTATAACAAGATGATGTATCTGTTAACGTGTATATTACTTCCCAATTTACCCCTGAATTTGAACTTTTAAAAACACCATTTCCGGTTGTGCCTGCGAAAACATAATTATTAATTGCATACAAACCCGGATAATCTACATTGGAAAGAAAACTAAATGCTGCATTCCAGTTTAACCCTAAATTTGTAGATTTGTAAACACCGTAATGTGTTCCTGCAAATAATCCNNACTGGTTATTAAAGTGGTTGTAACACCGTTGTTCGGTAAATCTGCACCTGTTGGATAGAAACTATTACCTGAATTTGTACTCATATACACGTATTGATTTGAGGAGTTATATGCATAATTAACAGCAACTATATTTCCTAATGCATTAACAGATCCGCATTGTCCGGGAAAACCCGGAATGACAGTCCAATTCAGACCATTATTTGTAGTCTGATATATTGCATTTCCGCACGCAAAAATTTTATTACCGCTTGATGCGAGAGAATTGATCGGAAAATAGGGTAGTCCAGTATTAGCAGCAGTCCAGTTATCACCATTGTTTGTACTTCTATACATAGTGTCCCCTGCGCCGTTGAACGATTCCGCAAATATATAATTACCTGAGGAAATAATTGCATTAATGCCCATCGAAAATCCAATTTCGTTATTTATAAAAACCCAATTTACTCCGTCATTGCTGCTTCTGAAAATACCGTTTTGACTTCCGGCAAAAACATAGCTTCCTTTAACATAGAATGTTTCAATGTAATAAGAAGAAAATCCTGAATTTGAATTAATCCAGCTCAGACCATGATTTGTGGAGCGATATACACCGCTTGCAAATGTACCGATAAGTACTGATGTCGGTGTCGATATTATTGACATTAAATCGGCATTGAGACCATTTGTAAAATTATACCAGGTCACACCGTTATTTGAACTTCGAAATAACTGCTTATTATTCGTTATAAAATATATAAATCCGGAACTGTCTTTTGTTAAACCACTTACCACAGAAGCATCATAAATATTGACTTTTTGCCATTGTGCAAATAATGAGGAAGAAATAAAAAAAAGAAAATAAAAAACAAGTA
>PNBM01000271.1:3480-3604 GCA_003135995.1 Ignavibacteriota bacterium
TGTTTCAATTTCTTTTCCGAGGATGTCATAGACTTTGAGAACGGACATTCCCGCTTTATCCCCCCTTTGAAGGGGGGCAGGGGGGATGTCAAACTTTATCCTCGTCACCGGATTAAACGGATTC
>PNBM01000137.1:0-183 GCA_003135995.1 Ignavibacteriota bacterium
CTTAAGGTCCAATCATATAATTGGAGCTGATATAAATTCGGAATATTATATCTTTCAACAAACTCTGCAAAATGCGCGATGGCACCCTGTTATGCATAATATATTAGACAGTTGTTTGAGTATTTCGATATTACCATCGATTTATCAATCTTTTTTAATGGTGAATTCGGAATATCTTTTTAA
>PNBM01000137.1:263-4752 GCA_003135995.1 Ignavibacteriota bacterium
CATCTTGTGATCGTGTTTTTTACCTGGGCGATTACTCAATTGTCACGATTGGTATTCACTCATCGCAAAACCTCCATGAAAATTATTGACAAAGACAAACATGTGAGGATTGAAAATGATCGACCAAAAAGTAACATAATGTTCGGAATGATTGCCTTTTATTTTATTATGATCTACTTCTGGGACCGAATTGTTTCAGTACAAGTTTATGAAATGTTTGTTACCTTCACCAAAACAACATATAATAGCGTCTTTAACTTTTTTGATGNNATAGGAGTCATTGCTACAATAGTTAGATTCCGCAAGGCAACCACAATCTATCCTGACAACAGCGATAGTCCACCAGAATTTATCCTTCAAAAATTTGATGCCGAATTTTTCGTGATGGCATTGGTATGCTGTTTACTTTTGGTAATAGTAATCGCTGTTCCTTATATTTTGGTAGGTTATGATATTGATAGGGTTTACATCCTGGCAATGATAGTATTGGTACCTTTTTTCGTCATTGGCGGCATCGTATTGTCGAATGTTATTAATATATTTATACATAAGAAACTAACTTACTTAATAATACTTCTAGTATTAATTTCATATTTTATGTGTAATGCAGGTCTAATCAACCAGGCATTTGACCTTCCTGTGATTATCACACTAAACTCGAGAGGACAGGAATACGATCTAATGTATATCCACGATCAGGAAACTTTTGCGGCAAAAATGATCAGTAATTATGCTACCCCCAATGCCCCTGTTTATTCAGATTATTACGGATCATCCAAGCTTATCAGCCAAGGTGGGATTCCCTCTGCGATTTATGCGGGACCACTAATTACAGAGCACGAACCTTTAGCAACCGGTTATTTTTTTCTTCGATATACTGGCTTTGTTGATTTCAAGCTTTTCGACGCGAATTTACAGTGGCATGACCTGAGTGAATATAACGATCAATTTAACTATGAAAATATAATATATTCTAATGGGGGATCAGCGGTTTATTACGTGGATCCTTTGGAGCTTCCTACGAAATAGGTCTAACCTTGTTGGCGTTTAAATGTTCCTTACAGATGGGAGTTTTATAAATCTCGCGAAACCTGATCCATTCTTGTTTTTTGGTATGACTTGAGATTTTATAAATAAAACGATTAATACCTTAAAAACTAGTAAATATGAGTTAAAAACCGAGTCTTTAACTAGGTCGTGATTCCATATATAATATAAACAAGTTAATTTAGCAATAATCCTGAATATTTATAATAATTTGGCGCATTAAATATTATCACATTAATATGCATTTGAGATAATTGTAAGCATTTGAAGGTTAAAAAAATGAATAAAGTCACTTCTAATTCTCATTTTCGCTTAACTAGGTTGAGTGAAACTACATTAAACAGGTTGTTTATTGCTATTTTTATTCTTGTAATTTTGGGCACGCTCGGAATACTTGGTTATACGATTGCAGCACCTAAAATAAGCACAAAATTCACCGAGTTTTATATTCTGGGAGCTGAAGGCAAAGCAGCAGATTATCCTATCGAATACGTTATTAATAACCAACAGGTCCCCCAGTTTGTTAATAACGACGGGACAGCGGTAGTCAACGGTGATTCTGGTGAAATTACGCTGATAATAATAAATCACGAACAACAAACAACAGATTATACGGTGAAAATGACAATAGATGATGCATCAGCAGATTTTAAATTCAATGGCACAATTACTGACCAATTGGGACCGATAGAACTTAAACAAGGGAATAAGTGGGAGAGTAAGATAAGTATTATTCCTCACCCCACAATTGGGGATCAAAAAGTAGAATTATTGCTTTTCAAAGGTAATGAAACTGTATTAAATAACTCTTTACGTCTTTGGATTCACATAAAACAAGCAGAATAAGTATTAAATATTTCCTAATAGCTCGATTATCATAGCTTCATTTGCAAGAATTTCCATGAATTGTTTAATAACAAGGTATAAATTGCCAGGCCAGGAAATATTCACCTCATTGGATGAGTCAAGTTCTTAAGAATACAATTGGGGAAGGAATATCTTGACGATCATAAGTTATGTCCCTCGGATATCGGCTACTAATATGCTAAACCGTTTGATTTTTTAATTTTGTGGTTGAAAGTAAGCGAGTAATATCTTTNNAATGAAATTGATCATAATATATTCCCTTTATCTATTGTCCTATTTCTAATCTACTCCCATATAATCAGGATGACAATCGTGCCAATATCCCAATTTGGGTAATAAATAGTACTAATTCAGATGTAGGACATTCGATATGTTGCTTACGATAAGAATTCCAAATTAGCTTATACCTGTTACTTGTGGTGGAAAGTGAGCCAACCAATGTAAATATCGAATCAGAAATCCAAATTCACAGAAGTTTTATTCACTGAGGATTGTATGTATATCACTGACCTACTTCATTTAACAATAGGGCAATTAAATTTGTACTATCAGGGTGCTGAAAAAGGGGTAAANNAGGTTTTTCAGCACCATGCCAGGATTTCCCTTAAAATAGAATACTTCTATCCAACCCAATTGAGTACTTTCATCCCAAAGTAAAGACAAGACTAAATATTGTGGTAATGAGCATTTTTGGTTATAATACATTAATGCTCAAATTCATTAGATCATTGACCCTCTCTATTTTTATATTCGGGCTATTGGGGTGGTTCTATATCGCAGTAAATGCTTGGGTGCATCCAGAGACCTTATCTCTACCGTTGTCACATCTAACACTCTGGATCAGAGAAGATACTTTCGGGGCTATTTGTTTTGTTGTTTCATTTGTTTCATTTTTTATCTGGATTTTTACAAATAAGCCAAAGAAATAACTGACAATATTACAGATTTCGTTAAACCCATCTAATNNAATAGAGAAATACATTTGATATTTTAACCGTGCAATGGTGATGATCTATAAATTAATTTGTTACTTTTTTGCTTTTCGGTTACCGCGCTTGAAATTTCTTTTTCACATTTTTATGAATATATTAATAATATAAACTATACAAATCTTGTTTACGAATTTTGTATTAGAGACTCAACGTTTGGCGATTATGCTGAACGAACTGATGCAAATCCAGACAAACCCGGTGGTCTTGTATTTTAGCCAATACCGACTTCTTTAAATAGATTTCACACCCGGAACAAAATCCTTCTTGACAAAATTTTGTTTTGTAAACGCAAAACGAACCTTTATGATACTCAACATTTACCATTTTAGCCTCCGCTTATGCCGTAAAATTTGGTAGATAACATCTTAAACTTTGATATATTTTTCATGTAATATTTCATGTAATGCTGAACTAATATTAACTTAAAATATAGTTGATTATTGTTAAAATGTCAATGTATAAACTCATTTTGGACTCGAGCCTTCAAGAAATCACGTCTGAAAAATCATATTTCCGGTTCTCATCGAAATAGCCTGGCTGAATTTGCGGCCGAAACAACAACATATAATTAGGACTTGCGGACAACGGATAGACAATATTTTTAAGTCTATTTTAAAAAAATGTATTAACCCTTTCGAAGCAAATACCTGCGCCGCACAAAAATAATAATGGCAGTAAGCCCGCTTAAAACCAAAGCAATCGCTATTACTTCACCCAACAATGCCAGATGTACCGTCGTTTCATGCGCTGATTTCATTTCAGCAGCAGATTTTGAAGCCTTAGTAATTAATCCAGACGGTTCTTGAGGAACAGCACTTTGTATCTGTGTCACAATTGGAGTTAATACGGGAACAGATTGGGGAGCGGGGATTTGAACCTCGCTTGGAGTTGTGTCGGATACCGGCGGATTTATAATGATGAATGATGCTCTCTGACCGTTTACTTCCAAATTATAGTTGTTCGCTAAATATTTGGTTATAAGGAATTCCACAATTGTTTGGGCTCCAGCATCGAGTGAGATATATTTACTATCCTCTTCAATCCCATTGACATTAAGCACAACATTGTATGCTCCGGTCACACCACCTGTATTGGTAACGGTAACGGCAGCTTTGACTGGTTCGCCGATCTTGACACTAGTAGGAGAAACAACGAGCGTTGACACTACAAATTTAGCAGGAGGCGGCAAATAGCCAATTATTGCATAATAGCTGAAATGATTAATGTCGGCTGTAATAGTACCGTTTATCATATCGATATTTTCATTTTCCAGCGTAACCCATTTATTGCCCAAATCATCCCAATAAGCCAGCTTCAGGTCCTTTGCANNGTGGCTGTTGTGCAGCCGGCATCTGTACCATGCTTACTTGATTACCAGGTAACGCGTCCGGGGTAAGAAACCGTATACTTTTAGGAAGAATTAAACTTACTATTCCGTCAGTAGATTGCGCCTTGGCTTCCGTGGTGATTATGCCGTCTGAACTAATTGATCCGTTTATGGAAGTAGTTCCGACCTCTACCACTGGAGCAGGATGAATGGCACTGCTGCCACCTCCAAATCCACCAACGAACCCGCCGCCGCC
>PNBM01000310.1 GCA_003135995.1 Ignavibacteriota bacterium
AACGAGCCATCCCTCGCAAGCGGTGTTTATTTCTATAGACTCGTTGCATTGGATTCCTTCGGAAAAACCGGTTATAACAAAGTAAAAAGTATGGTTTATATTAAATAATCCAATATGATATTTAAGTAAATCGAAAAAAATAATTATTTTAAAAGGAAATAATAATTAATTATTATTCGTGTTAATTCGTGTCAAAGGTTTTCTCTGTGGCATTTCTCTGAGTACTCTGTGAAATGTTTTTATAAACCCAACTTATTTTACCACAAGCATTTTTTTCATTTCAGTATACCCATCTGTTTTTAGAACATAAAAATATATTCCGCTCGATAATTCGTTCGCATTAATTGTCACTTCATAATATCCCGCATTCAGTGTGGAATTTACAATTGTTTTGACCTGTCTTCCGAGCATGTCATAAACATTCAGATGAATTTCTGATTTTGATACATCGAATTCAGTATTATCTGAAAATATTTTTTCGGAATTTTTATTCAAATCCGGAACAGCAAATTCAATTTTTGTTATTTGCCTGAATGGATTAGGATAATTTTGAGACAGATAATACCCAGAAGGATTATTTATTTCAATACTCCTGTTTAAATTAAAATATTCATAGTTCCCATTGAAATCAATTTGTTTTAAACGATAACGGTAAATTCCAAGGTTTAATTTTTTGTCTGTAAAATTATAAATGGTCTGTGAATTTGTTGTTCCTTTGCCTTTCATAAATCCGGCATCTTCCCAATTATCCATTCCATTCTGATATTGCGCAAACGGAATTCTGTATATTTCAAAGCCATAATTGGTTTGTTCTTGTGATGTAATCCATTTTAATTGAACGTCTCTCCCCGACGAATTACACGTGAAAGAAGTTAATTGAACAGGAAGGGGATTATCAAGCAATGAATAAACATTCCCTGTGCTGTTAACTGCAAAAAAGTAAGCCTGGTTTGTTGCATCTTCAGAATTAGCGACATAAACATTTTGGTGTTTCACATTTGCTACTCCGGATGGAAAAGTTAATGCAATCCAGTTTGCACCATTATCTGTAGTCTTAAAACATTGTGTAGAAACTGTGTTTGAAACAACAACATAAGCAGAATTTGTACCGGGAACCCATTTTACACAACAAAATCCCGTGATGGAGCAGGGAATATGCTGTGCAAACCAGTTTAATCCGCCGTTAGTAGTTCTTGGAATTGTATCAGTGGTCGCATCAGTTCCTGCAAGACCATTTAATTTGTTATCATTGAAAGCTACAGTTGAAACAAATCCGTTCGAGCCGCCCGCACCTGCCAGGTTATAGAAATTAAAATTCGTTCCGCCGTTTGTAGTGATGGCTACTCTTGCAGATGCCGTATTAAGTCCGAACCCAAAAAAATTTTCGTCGATGAGAAATACGGAATTTTGGGCTCCGGATGAGTTAGGAGCATTAGGCTGGAAAAGTGTCCAGTTTGTTCCCCCGTTAGTTGTTTTCCACATTTTAAAACTTTCTGTTGTACTGTTCGGGTCACAGTTAGCAACACCAAGAAGCGGGTTAGTTCGTGAAAATACTATGCCGTTTATAAATCCATTTACATTAGTTCCGGAGGAAAGAATTATAGTCCAGTTTAGTCCGCCATTAGTAGTTTTGTAAATTTTTGCATTGCTGACGATTCCGTTACCTGTTGTAGAACCGTCTCCGGCGTAAATAGTATTGATGCCGGTGGCAAAAACACAAGTCAGGAAACGATTTGAATTAGAATTCGGTAATCCATTCGTTTGTAACTGTGAGAAGTTAACCCCCCCGTTAGTTGAACTCCAAATTACGGGTCCCGTTGCTCCACCGGCGATAAAAATGTTATTTTGATCATACACAAATACACTTGGCCAGCTTCCGAGATTGCTTGTAGTTCCTACCGGCAGCCATTGTGAAAATGATGTATTTGTAGTAAAAAGAAAGAAAAAATTTACTGCAATTAATAAAAAATTGCCTGGCTGATTTAATATAATTTTTGACATAGGGGTTAATACAAAAATTACTAATATTTTTTAAATATAGAAATTTAAAGTTTGCCTTAACTGTGGAACTTTTACAGTATTACGACCCCTAATTCCCGAACAATTTTTCAATTACAAATAAGCAGAGGAATATTCAAATCTTTTAAGAGATAGAAAATTTTATGTTATTCCTCTGCAAATTTTCTTTTAAACCACTAAATAGTAGTCGCAAAAAATTACTCTTAGTTTATACTGCAAAATTTATTCCACAAAAATTATTGATTTACAGTCGAAATATTCAGTTGAGATGTCCCTAATATTTCAAATTTGAGAAATTATTTTCAAAATGAGATTAATACGGGCTGAAATATAGATTTAAAATAATATTTTGTTAGGCAGGTATGTGCTTTTAACTCTTTTAAGGATTATTCGTTTAAAATTTTAATATAAAAGCTCTGTTTTAAGAATTTTTGATAAATTCATTAATGTGATTTTTAGCATCTTCTACAGAATTATATATTCTTAATGTCAGATTTTCACATCCTGAAATCATTGCCGAAAGGCGTTCAGGTGATTTTTTCCGAAGGCATAGAATTTTCTTTTTATTTTCGACTGCCCTTCCGATTTCGTATCCCACTCCAAAACTTATGTTTGAAACCTCTGCAACGATTAAATCTGCGGAAAGAAGCCATGCTAAATCGCGGTCATGAATTTGTTTGTCGGATATCCTCGTTTCGCCGACTTTTTTATAAAACGGGTTTGCAAAATGCTCTGTCAGAACCTCTCCGTATCCCTTCAGATGTTCGATTAGCTGTAAATTAATTTCTTCCGATTCGTTCCTGTGCGCACCCGATATCGACATTGCATAGTAAATTTTCATTGTTGATAAAAATAATGTTGATATAATTTACAAAAGATTTTAGAGGGTATAAATGGAAAAGAATTGCGATAACAGATTATAGGTTTATTAAGGCTGTATTTATAATGTTACAATAATTTCTTGTTTTTTAAAAATAAACTAATGATGAGTCAATAATATAAAAATTTTTATTTAATATCCTTCAGTCGTATTGGTTCTATTTAATACGAGTTCGGTATTAAATCTTTGCTTCGTGTTGTCTATTAATTCNNATATTTGATTCATCAATGCGGGTTATTCTGAAAATAGTATTTTGGTTCCTGTCATTTTTTATTGTAACTCTGTTCACACCATTATTTTTGTCTAATTGATAAGTAAAATTGTTCGGGGTTAAATCAATTTCATTTTGCCCGCGGAAAATTTGACAGATATTATTACGCTCGAAAATATAATTTAATGCTTTGTTCGGATTACCGCTTGCATCCGAAAGTACCCAGCTTCCAAGTAGTCTTCCCTCAATCGTGGTATCAGTACCGCTCTGGTTGTATGCCGGGTTGGGATTGAAATTCTGACCGCAAGAAAACAACAAAAAGCAAAATGCGAGTGAAATGTATTCAAAATATAATAACTTCTTCATAATATCCTCCTTAAATATTTGATTAGATTAATTGCTATAAAATATTTTTTCACAAAAATTTTGTTCACCAATTCCTTTGGTATTCAAACAAATTTAATGTTATATTAATTCTTATTACTTATTTCTAAAATTCGTTATCAACAGAATTACAATATTTTATTCCGGTAAGGGTTAAAGTCGGGCAGAACAATAAAGCTCCCGTAATAAAAGAACTTTTATGATATTTTGATAGTATTAATAATCTTTTAATTTTTTAATGGATTATATTTAATAAGTTCGACTTCCGAATCATCTTTTTGTTTAATATTATCTATTAAATCAAACACCACAAGCATTTTTGAATCATTCAACCTGTTAATTCTTAAAACGGTTTCTCTTTTTTGTTTATCGATAATTAAAACGGTTGTAATGTCATTATTTATAAATACCTGGTACGTACAAAAGTTGCTTTCTATTTCTTTTCCTGAAGTGCTCTTAAATGTTTTACAAATATTATTTGATTCAAAATAATAATCCACTGTCTTTACGGCTTTATCCTGTTTCTCTGTATACCTCCATAGTCCTTCTATTTTTGTGCTGAATGTATTTCCCTGGATTTCCTGATTTATTATAGGATTTTGATTATTCTCATTTTCACACGAAATAATAGTTATGCTTAAAAATAACAGTAAAATATTTATATGTTTGAATTTAATCATATTTGTTTTTCTTGCTTAATTTGTATGTTTTTATGAAAACAAATTTTTTAAAAAATAATTCAAGAAATAATAATAAATTTTATAAATATTTTTTTACTTCTATAATGAGTAAATTATAATAATTAAATCGAATTTTTCGTTTTTAAAATTTATATTTATTTATGATAAGAACAGTTAAAGCTCCACACGGAAATAAGATGTCCTGCAAAAACTGGCAGGCAGAGGGCGCAATGAGAATGTTAATGAACAATCTCGACGCAGAAGTTGCAGAGAAACCACAGGAACTTATTATATACGGAGGTTCGGGAAAAGCTGCAAGGAATTGGGAATGTTATGATGCGATTGTCGCAACTTTGAAAACTCTCGAAGAGGATGAAACCTTGCTCGTTCAGTCGGGAAAGCCGGTCGCGGTTTTTAAAACTCATAAAAATGCTCCGAGAGTTGTGATTTCTAATTCGCAACTTGTTCCGAAGTGGGCAACTTGGGATGAATTCAGAAGACTCGAAGGACTTGGACTTACAATGTACGGACAGATGACAGCAGGCTCGTGGATTTATATAGGTACGCAGGGAATTTTGCAGGGGACGTATGAAACTTTTGCATCCGCCGCTAAAAAACATTTCGGCGGAACACTTAAAGGTAAATTTGTTTTAACTCCAGGACTCGGCGGAATGGGAGGTGCACAGCCGCTTGCGGCGACACTGAACGGTGCTGCATTTATCGGTGTAGATGTAGATAAATCAAGAATTGAAAAAAGAATTCACGATAAATATTGTGACGTGATGACGGAAAGTCTCGATGAAGCATTGAAACTTGTTATGGATGCGAAGGAAAAAGGAATTGGTAAATCTATCGGGTTAGTCGGGAATGCAGGTGAAGTTCTTCCTGAAATGTTAAAACGCGGAATTATACCTGATGTTTTAACAGACCAAACTTCAGCACACGATATGCTGAATGGTTACGTTCCGATGGGAATGAAATTCGAAGAAGCTTTGGAACTCAGAAAAAGTGATCCTGCTAAATATCAGGAGCTTGCGAAAAAAACCGCGGTCGTCCATTGCAGAACAATGTGGGAGATGATGAAAAAAGGTGCGGTCACTTTTGATTATGGGAATAACCTGCGCGGAGAAGCACTTGCAAACGGATTCAATGAAGCCTTTGAAATTCCCGGATTTGTTCCCGAATACATTCGACCTTTATTCTGCGACGGCAAAGGTCCTTTCAGATGGGCTGCACTTTCAGGCGACCCGGAAGATATTTATACAACTGACGAAGCAATTATGAAAACTTTTCCTGACGATAAACTTCTTCACAACTGGCTTAAAGCCGCAAAGGAAAGAGTGCATTTTCAGGGTTTGCCTTCCCGAATCTGCTGGCTTGGTTATGGTGACAGGGCAAAAGCAGGGAAAGTATTTAATGAACTTGTAAGGACAGGAAAAGTTTCTGCTCCAATCGTTATTGGAAGAGACCATCTCGATTGCGGAAGTGTTGCTTCCCCTAATCGTGAAACCGAAAAGATGAAAGACGGCTCTGATGCAATTGCGGACTGGCCGATTTTAAATTTTGCGATGAATACAATCGGCGGAGCAAGCTGGGTTTCGTTGCATCACGGCGGAGGTGTTGGAATTGGAAATTCAATTCATGCGGGAATGGTGATAGTTGCAGACGGAACGAAGGAAACAGAAGAAAAACTCGAAAGATGCCTGACCTATGACCCGGGAATGGGAATAGTAAGGCACGCCGATGCGGGGTATGATGAGGCGAAAAAAAATCAGAAAAAATTCGGCATCCGCATGCCGATGGAAACGTGAAACGTGAAAAGTGAAAGGTGAAACGAAAAGAGTTTGGAAATCGGTTCGAAAGTTTAAAGGTTTGAAGGTTAGAAGGTTAGAAGGTTTAAAGGTTTGAAGGGTTGAAGGTTAAAAGGTTAAAAGGTTTGAAGGTTTAAAGGTTAAAATGTATATATAATACGTTTTTTATTAATTATTTTTTTAAGAATCATGTATTGAGAACTAAATAAATAATTAATAAATAATTTTATTTTTTTCATTTCGCGTTTCACTTTTCACATCTGACATATCACGTTTGAAACTTTATCATTTCACCTTTCACATCTGACATATCACGTTTAAAGATTTTTCGTTTCACCTTTCACGTTTCACATTTTTATTTCTCCCCGCCTTCCGGACCGAAGAACATCACCCACGTCATAAAATCATCCGTAAAATTTTCAAACCTGTGCTTAACCCCTGCAGGTACGAATAAAAAATCCCCTTTTTTAAAATTAAAAGTCTTACCATCACAAAAAAACCTGCCGCTGCCTGAAATTATTACATAAATTTCATCTCTTATGTGAGGCTGCTGAGTATCTACTTTCTTGGGTTTAAAAAGTTCTACTGATAAACTCCCGTGCCCGAATAATTCAATAAAATCATTACCGGAATTTTTAAGTAACTCTGCGGCATCGTTTAAACTGATTTTTACATCCGACTGAAGCATAATTATTTTTATATTTTCGTTTCGAAACTAATAGACCGTTGAACCTTATAACAAAACACATTCCCACACTGGAGCGTGGGAATGAGAATTCTAAAATTATTTATCCGTTTTTCACTTATTTTCGCAGTCTAAAGTTCCGATAAATCGGAATCTTCGACCTGCGGCTACAGTGTTTTCACACATTCCCACGCCGGAGAGACTGTGCGAAAACGGTC
>PNBM01000305.1 GCA_003135995.1 Ignavibacteriota bacterium
TTAATAAAATATTCAACAATTAATTAGTATTAAAAATCATTAAAATAAAGTTGGTTGTCCGTGAGTACAGCCCCTGAAAAGTTTTGATTAAAGCTTGTTTTAGCAGTGAGCGTCAGTTGCTGTAACTTATGCTTAAGCTCGTGACGAAAGAGTTAAGCTAGATTGAAAAAAGCTCTGAAAACAAATCAAAAATAANNGCCTGCAACAGTCCGGGAAACTGGGGCAAATTAAGTTATTAGTGAGTTAACTATGATTTTTATTTAAATAACTTTAAAATTCACCCGTAATCACCTACCGCGCCAGTTTACATGACTGGTAAATAAAAATCATCTCTCATATTATTAAAATAATTTATTAGTATACTTTTTCTTATATTGCTATTATTAACGAAATAAGCTAAATTCATTTTGCTTAAACACTAATTATTTATAATATATGGTAAAAAAGAACTATTTAAACGCTATTTCAACTGAACTTGTGATTGAAAGATTAAAATATGAAAATCCATGGTGGGTCAGTGGTCACATTGAAGAAGAATTAAATTCTATGAAAAGAAGATTATATTTTTCTCTTTTTTCTCCTTTGGTAGAGGAGACCGATGTTAAGCGAGCACTTGTTCTTATGGGACCAAGACGTGTAGGTAAAACCGTAATGATGCATCATGCTATTCAAGATTTACTTGACAAAGGTATAAAACCTAATAAAATATGTTTCATAAATATTGAAAATCCAATATACAATAACATTTCACTTTCGAATTTATTTGATTTTGCAAGAAACGCTACAAATGACACAGATGCGCAAGGTTGGTATATATTTTTTGATGAGATTCAGTATTTAAAAGACTGGGAAGTTCATCTCAAAATTTTAGTTGATGATTATCCAAAGTCAAAATTCATCGTTTCAGGTTCAGCAGCGGCTGCACTTAAAATGAAAAGTAATGAAAGTGGAGCCGGTAGATTTACGGATTTTAAATTACCACCTTTAACTTTTAATGAGTTCATTGATCTTAAGGATTTTAATAATTTAATGATACCATCAGAAATGGAATGGGGGAAAAATAAAGTAAAATTTTTTTCTACTACGCACATTACAGAACTCAATAAATTATTTGTTGATTATATTAATTTTGGCGGATATCCAGAAGTTATATTTTCCGAAAAAATTCAATCGAACCCCGGAAGGTATATAAGAAGCGACATCGTAGATAAGGTACTTCTTCGCGATTTACCCAGTCTATATGGAATTCAGGATGTGCAAGAATTAAATTCGTTATTCACTACACTTGCATATCATACCGGAAATGAAGTTTCCTTGGAATCCTTGAATAATTCCTCACATGTTGATAAGTATTTAATTAAAAAATATCTAATCTACTTGGAAGCTGCATTTTTAATTAAAATTGTAAAAAGATTAGATGAGGCAGGTAAAAAGTTTAAAAGAGAAAATTTTTATAAAGTTTTTTTAACAAATCCTTCTTTAAGAAGTGCTTTGTTTGCACCAATCAGTGCTACCGATGATATGATGGGAAATATGGTTGAAACAGCTGTTTATTCTCAATGGTTACACCGGGAATCCTTTGTCCCCTATTATTCAAGATGGTCAAATGGAGAAGTCGATATAGTCGGTTTAGATGATAAGAAATTGAAACCTGTTTGGGCCGTCGAAATAAAATGGACTAACAGATTTTTTGAAAAACCAAGTGAACTGAAAAGTTTAATTTCATTTTGCAAAAAAAATAAATTAACTTCTGCATTAATTACTACCATTGATAAAGAAGGTAAACATGAAATAGATGGTATTACTCTTTATTTTATCCCTGCTTCTGTTTATACCTATGTTGTTGGAAATAATACATTGGGCGTAAATGCTAATACGAATTAATAAGTGGATAACTGATATTGCTATTTTAAAAATGTAATCTTGGATTTCAAATTGAATAAATGTTGTAAACTTATTAAACGATTTTTATTCCAGAACTTATTATTTCTTTTATAAATAGATTAGAAGAGTAAAAATCTTTTGAGTTATATGGAAATGGCGAAATATCGGAATTGTAAGCTAAAGTAATTTTTCTGATTTTTTCTTTATCAAAATATTTTATTCCTTCAAATGCATCCGAAACTAACAGCGCCTCGGTATACTAAACTGCAATTAAAGCAATTAATCTATTGCTTTTTTAATTGATTTTTAGATTAATAATATTTATGTTAAATAGAAGTTGAACTTCTAATTAACATAAAATGGTAAAAAGAATAATTTCTAACAGACTTTTAGCTTTATCAAAGAAAACACCTATTCTAACAATTACGGGACCTAGGCAATCTGGTAAAACCACTCTTGCAAAGACTGTATTCCCAAATTACCGTTATATAAGTCTTGAAAATCCTGACAATCTTGATTTTGCACTCTCAGATCCGAAAGGATTCCTGAATACTTACGGCCAGAAGATAATTATAGATGAAGCCCAATATGCACCAAAGCTTTTTTCCTATATTCAAACTATAGTAGATGAAAAGAATGAAAATGGTTTGTATGTACTAACAGGATCACAAAATTTTCTACTGCACGCCAAAATTTCTCAAAGTTTAGCCGGTAGAGTGATTATTTTTAATTTATTACCCTTTAGTTATGATGAATTAAAAAATACAAAATATAATATTGAAAATTTATCGGAATTAATTGTTAAAGGATTTTATCCCAGGATATATGATTCGGGGCTCAATTCTTCTGATTGGTACCAATCTTATATTCAAACATATTTAGAAAGAGATGTACGCCAAATATTAAATGTTGGTGATATTAACGCATTCAGAAATTTTCTTCGCGTTTGTGCAGGTAGATGTGGACAAGTATTAAATCTGAGCAGTATTGGAAATGATTTAGGAATTTCTTACCAAACAGTTAAAAAATGGTTATCTGTCTTAGAACAAAGTTACATAGTGTATTTGCTTCAACCTTATTTTGAGAATTTTAACAAGAGAATAATAAAATCTCCAAAATTATATTTTTATGATACAGGTCTTGTTTGTTCTCTGCTTGGAATTAGTTCTCCTGAATCCTACGAATTGCATTACCTTAAAGGCAATATATTTGAGTCTTATGTTATTTCAGAATTATTAAAAAGTAAATTCAATTCCGGAAGCAGTAAAGAATTATTTTACTGGAAGGATTTAAACGGTAATGAAATCGATTGTATTGTATCGAGCGGTACTGAAATAAAAGCAATAGGAATAAAATCTTCTTCAACAATAAAATCTGATTTTTTTAAGACTCTTTATCTTTGGAATAAACTTAATCCCAAAAAGAATAATAACTTGAATTTAATATTTGGAGGTAATGAAGTACAAAAAAGAGAATCAATAAAAGTTGTTGGCTGGAATAATTGTTCTGATGTATTTTAATGTTAAAATTATATTATCTATAATTATTTTTTTATAATTATTTTTATGGTCTATTTTTTCAAAATTGATGTTATAAAATAAAACTAATAAAATTGGAGATCAATAAAAAAAAATTCCAGGTTTATCGATTTTTAGGAAAATATATTTAAATAAAAATTATTATTTAATAAAACCCCAGATACTTTATGAAAAGTGTTTCCGGGGTTTTTGAATATTAAGAACTAATGAAATGATAAATAAATATTAATCGTTTTAATTCTTATCTTTTTCTAATAATCTCCATAATATCTCTTTCTAATCTATTTT
>PNBM01000006.1 GCA_003135995.1 Ignavibacteriota bacterium
GCAAATGGGAAATTGGAAAATGGAACTTTAGACAACAGAAAATAGGAAATTGGGGAAATGGAAAATGGTATGAATAGATTTATTTAATATTTGTTGTTGATAAGACTGAAGAGCAATTATCGCCATCAATGGCGTAAATCTTAAAAACAGGAAAGTTATAAAACTATTTCAAATTCGTTTATNNCATTTTGCCCGGGTAAAATAAATTCTTGTTTTGATTTTAAAATTTTCATTTCTATAATCTTTTTACTTGTCAATAAATCTTTTATTTCTATTTCAAAATTAATTGAATAAGCATCATCCCCAATGCCATCTATTCCGGCAACTTTTGTTTTTTCTCCTATTTTATAATCATCATATATCATCAATGATTTTGCATATCCTGATGTAATTATACACGAGTCTGCACCGGAATCGATGAGAGCTTTAATTGTATTTGTTCTTGTTTTATAATGAATTGTAATATCTATATATGGTCTTAAAATATCTATTGTTGCATGTGGCAATTTAGAATAATGATAAATCATCATTTAATATTAATATTCTACGGGCAAAATGAAAAATTTTGATTCGGCACAAAAAACAANNTATATATTAAATTAATGATTTTAAATATATTATTTTACTATATTATATTAAATGCCAATATTTATATTTAAAAATGCCTTAAACTTAACTAATATTATAACCTCTTTATAAATAATAAAGTTTTTGAAATTATATTTGAAATAAATTGCTCATATTATTTGCAAAAATTTTATGTGGTATTTAACAAGAAGATTTATCCAACATCCCAACTCCATAGGTAACGACAAAAAGTTCTCCCCCTTAGAAGTCGCTTTTTGATCCCGATTATCTTTATCGGGAGGGGGATTAAGGGGGATGATTCGACTTAGATTACATTTAAATAGTGAATTCCAAATATTAATTAATTTATTAAGCTTTCCCAACTCCGAAGGAGTGAAATTTTTGTAGAAATAGAATTATCCAATACCCCAACTCCGTAGGAGTGAAATTATTGTCGATGCTTAATGTCATTTGTTAATTCTTCCGTTTTTTATTCTCCGGTTATATAAATCGAAATTAATTATTTTATCTACTTTGCAAATATTCCCTTATTATATCTGAAAAATCTTCCAAAATCATACTTCTTTTACCTTCTTCAAAAAATGCTTCTTGCTTTTGTGTTAAATTGAGTTTATCCCAACCATCTTTAGAATATTTAAAATAATTCCAAATTTTTTCAATTATCTGCTTTTCGCATTTATCCCAATAATATTCTTTAATATTTTCATCAGCAAAATCTTTTTTAAGTGTTTCAATTATATTGTCTGAATAAACTTTTACTACTACTGCTTCATTTTCAATATTTTTTCTTTTTTCTTCTTTGTCCTTTTTTAAATCTTCTTTTTCCTTTATTTCATTTTCAATATCGATTTTTAAATCTTCATATTCCGTTTTTGTAAAATATCTGCTGCCTTTAAAACTTTTCGGTAAAAAATTCGATTTAAATACTTTCTCCTTAGTTTCTTTATTATAAAAAGTGTAATCTGTATTCCAGTTAGAACCTATCGCATATCCGTAACTTTCAAAATAATAACCGGTATTTTTTTCTTCTTCAGCTATTTCTTGTTTTCTTTTCAAAGCTTCGGATTTTTCAGCTTCTTTTAATTCTTTTTCTTTAAGCGGTTTCTTAGTCAATTTCTTCATTTTAATTCTCCACTTTTTTATTTTTTAAAAATTATTCATATATTTGTTCATAAACGCCTAAAACCTTTGCTTCTTCTTCGTCCATCTCTAAAATATTTTCCCAAACTGTTTTAGGTTGTAAATTATCATTCGTTACTGTAAAAATTCCATCAGAATAATTTGTTACTACCGCACTGCTTAAAACTATTACCAAATCAGGTGTATATACACAATCGGGATAATTTTTATAAATTCTTTTTTTAAGTTCATTAGCTGTGTTTTTAGTAACTCTGATTTCAATCTTCATTTCATTCTCTTCTTTGATTTAATTTTTCCAAAACCTTTTTATATTGTTTAATATATATATTCGTAATACAAAATCATAACCTTAACCATAATCTTTTTTTTATAAAATTACAGTTTATCAGGTATTATGCTGATGTTAAGCTGAAATTATACTGATAATAACCGGAAAATATATTTCATTGTGCATCTTTTATAATATTCTTCAGGTGTTTTGAAATTAATATCTTCTCTTTTGCATTTTTTAATTTATTTATAGCATCACAGACTTTACAAGCTTTAGCCGGACATTCCGAACTCAGGACAATTTTGAATTATACTCACGTTGGAATTGAAGAATTTAAAAGAACAATCCTGACTATAGATTAAGCCGGGATTGTTTTTTCCAGATGTATAATACAGTATCAATTATTTATTTAGATTATTGCCTTAAATATTAGTATCTTATTAAAACTTAAAAAATACTACACATTATGTTAAACAACGAAAAATTNNCTTAATCAGAACAATATAAAAATATCTTTAGATGATTTATTAAACTTTGATGATAAAAAATCTATATCTGAAATTATGAATATCGATAAAGCTGATTTTAGAAGTGTAATCTATGGTGATTCTGATAAGCCAAATATAAATCTTGTGATTAAAAAACCATTAAATATTCAAAAAGAATCGGAAGAAATGGCTAAGGAAATTACTGAAGTAATAAAAGAAAGTCCTTTATTT
>PNBM01000277.1 GCA_003135995.1 Ignavibacteriota bacterium
TCTCGTTCCCAAACTCTCCTGAACCTCGACCTGATGAATATCAGGTTCGTTTCAGGTTTGGGAACGCAGGGTATTGAAATCGCTTTTTGTTCTTGATCCCGACTTGTCGGGACTCCGTTTCGCTCTTATTTGTTTTTTGCTATTTGTTATTTGTTACTATTCCGCCATTGCGCAATTCCAGCGCAATACGATTAATCTTATACAAATCCTTCAACGCTTCCACCATTCCTTCGGAATCAAGTGATACGCAAGTCGAAATATCTTCTGTAAAAATAAAATCACCCGGCAGACTTTCCATATTACCATCGAATGCAAGTCCTACTATTTCAGCATCCTTATTAATCACAGGACTTCCTGAGTTTCCGCCGATTATATCGTTCGTGGAAATAAAATTAAACGAAGTTTCAAGCTTAAAATCCTTCGGAGGATTTACCCATCTTTCGGGAAGTACCCACGGATATTCTTTATTGAATCCATAATACCTGTCATAAATCCCGTAAAATGTTGTTTTCGGGGGTGCAGTTGTTCCGTTATACGGATAAGATTGAATAACACCATCGGCAATTCTTAAAGTAAAAGTTGCATCAGGCGGAACCGAATTTCCATAAACATCAAAAACCGCTCTTCCGAGAAGTTCATTATAATATTTTTCTTTCGCTCTCATTGCATCTGCTTTTTTCATCAGTTCATCAAACCTGTCACGTGTACTGACAACATATTTAATTATCGGGTCATCGGATTTCAAAATTTCCTGAGTGCCTTTTTTCGAAAGCGCTATTACTTTATCTTTATCTGTCATTATAGTTCTGCCTATAACATAATTGTAAGCATCTTTCCCTGTCTTGCCGTTTGTAAGTTTTCCAACGTATTCATTTTTAACACCAACCTTTTTAATCATCCTGTTCAATTGAAACTCAAGCGTCATATTTTCATAATCAGCATCGAGGTCTTTATAAGCTTTTTCAATTGCGGCTTCATCAAGTGGTTGATTTCCACGCGCTCCTGAAACAAGCTGCTCTGCAATTGCAAAATATTTCGAACTCAAGCGATTATTAAATTGCATAATAGAATATTCAGGATAAATTTCTTTATAAGTTGAATTCGCCGCAGCAATTTCATCCCACACGTTTCCGTATTTTGCTTTCAATGACGAATTTGACATTACCGCATTCTTGAATTTCTTTTCAAAATCTTTTTTCCTCGCAATAATCAGCGGGTCATTCAACGCTTTAATTTCACCGATATAAACTTTCTGAGAATTTGAAAAACTGAAAAGGTCGTTATTCAAATCTTTTGCAGATTCAGGATTCTTTCTGATTTGTTCTTCATAAAATGCAATCGTGAAATTAATATAACTTAAAATATCGGGATATTGAAAATCTCTTTTAATTTCAAGCTGTGTTAAAGTGTTCAGCCTGTTTGTTCTTCCCGGATTTCCAACTACAAAAATCGGTTCTCCCGTTCCCGCCCCTTTCATGCTCCATTTATAAAAATGTTCTGTCTTTAATGGATTTCCGCTTTCATCATAAACTCTGAAAAATGTGCAGTCAAGATTGTAACGCGGATAAGTGAAATTGTCGGGATCACCACCGAAGAAACCTGCGTTATCTTCAGGAGCAAAAACTAACCTGACATCATTATATCTTTTGTAAACATAGATTGAATATTCACCGCCGTTATAAAATGTTACCATCTGGCATTTCATTCCTGTTTCTGCGGCATATTTTTTTTCGAGTTCTTTTACTTTCTTATCTTTGTTTGCAACTTTTTCATCATTTGTTTTCCCTGATTCAAAAGCCGCCTGAACTTCTTTCGTAACATCAATAATCTGTACCAACTGGTCAACAAAAAGTCCCGGCACTTTTCTTTCTTTATCAATTGTCAAAGCAAGGAAACCATTAGTATGCAGGTCTTCGCCTTTTTCTTCAACCTGCGAAACCGATTCTCTTCCGCAGTGATGATTCGTCATCACAAGTCCGTCGCCCGAAACGAAAGATGCGGAACAATATGTTGCAAATCTCAAAGCCGACATTCTTACGTGGTCGAGCCATTCCTTTGTAGGTGTAAAACCATAAGCTTCGGCAAAGTAGTCGACAGGTGGATTATCGAAAGTCCACATTCTGCCCATATCAAACCTTTTAGCGTGAACAGTATCAAGATTAACACCATTATATACATTCTGTGAACCTGCATATTCGGCAGTCATATTAAATACAAACACTGCAAATACGAATACTAACAATTTATTAAATTTACGTCTCATATTGAAAATATTAATTTTTAAAATATTGAAATAAAAATAGCACAATTAAATATTGAATACAATTCTACTGTTTATGGATTAGATATTGTTCATGTCCACATCGTTTACCACTATTTTTATTTTTTATTTTCTGAAAGGACTCCCGACACTATTTTCTCTTTCGGTCTTAATTCATCATTCAGCATTCATAATTCAGCATTTTTTTTATCTCCTCTCCGCATATATTTCATTCACCACAAATTCTCTCTTGATTATTAAATTTAGAATTATAATATTCAATCAACGAATTTATCCGTATCTACCAATCACTAATTCGAAGTGTTTATTAATATCAGCTATGCTCATTGTTTCTTTCTCGTCAAAATTCATTCGTGAGCAATAAATATCGGAGCAAAACTGATTTGAACCAAAATAATATTTTATTGAACCGGACCAAAACAGATGTGTATTGAACCAAAACAGATGTGTATTGAACCAAAACAGATGTGTATCGAAACAAAACAGATGTGTATTAAAACAAAACAGATGTGCATCGAACCAAAACAGATGTGTATCGAAACAAAACAGATGTGTATTGAACCAAAACAGATGTGTATCGAAGCAATTCAAGTGTGAATTAGAGTAATTCAAGTGAGATATTTTGAAAATTTTATATGAAAAGCTCAAATTTTGCTAAAAAAACAGCATTTTTCAAAATTAAAAGAAAGGTCATAAAATGAAACGAATCAATCTTGCTCTAAGAAATATGTCAATTCCGGTAAAACTAGATTTTGCCAAAAGAATCAACACAATGTTGACAGGAAATCCCAATTTCACAACACCTGACCCGCCATTAACAGATTTGGTCACTGCTAAAACAGAAGCAGAAACTGCTCATAATGATGTGCTTTTAGCTCGTTCTGAAGCAAAACATAAAACAGCCGTAATGAGCCAAAAAGAAGATGACCTCGATTTAATCATCACGCAACTTGCAAATTACGTCGAAAACAAAAGCAACGGAGATATTGCTAAAATAGAAAGTGCCGGATTCACGCCTGCCGCAACTCCACAGCATATCGGCGACCTTATTGCCCCGGCGGATTTAGCCGTTACATCGGGTGATGATGCCGGTGAACTCGACTGCAGTTGGAATCCTGTTATCGGTGCGAAAAGTTATGTTGTGCAAACAAATATTGTTGACCCGCTTGCTGAAGTCAGTTGGAAAGATACATTAAACCCGACCAAATCCAAATGTGATTTGAAAAATTTATCAAGCGGAACACGCTATTGGATTCGTGTAGCAGGAGTCGGAGCATCAGGCAGAAGCGGCTGGAGCGACGTCGCCACAAAAATCGCCCCGTAAACATATTCTAATAATAATCCTCTTTCCAAATCCATCCTGAATTTTTTTCAGGATTGGGAAAGAGAACGTTTTAATTATTCTCTCGTTCCCGATGTCACCATCGGGAACGTGTATAATATGTAGCTCCCCCCTTGGAAGGGGGCACGGGGGATGATTCTAACCAACTAATTTCATTTCCAAATGAAGATTGGTCTAGATTAATTTGAAATATTTTTCTAAATGCTTCATTTATTTTTAATGTATTAATTAAATCTTCATCGTATAATTTTATCTAATTATTATTTTCTAAAATAGTCTTACTCATTAATTCGAATTAAATAAATTTTAATCTGTATTCATATTACCATCATCCCCCCTTAATCCCCCCTTCAAAGGGGGGGAATGCTGAATCTATTTCGTTCCAAAAGTCCACCATCGGGAACGAATAAAACCAAAAATCTTCCTTGTTATTTCTTATTGTTATAGTGAATTTCCGATAACGAATATGTGCAATCTCGTCTAAGATTCGTTAGCTCTAAAAAAGTAATAATGTAAATTTTAATTTTGAGTTATACTGCGTTTCAAAATAAAAAGGGTAATAAAAGTATTAAAAAGATTTTTATTAATAAACTGAATTTATTATCAAAATCAGCTTTCAATTTGGATTTTTAAATTTTAAAAAATACATTAATGAAAATATTAATCAAATATCTCTTCTTGTTTTATTCGAGTTTATTTATTTCAGAATTTTCATATTCCCAATGGGTACAAATGAGTGGTCCAACCGGAGGAAGAATTGATTGCATGGTAGCTTCTAATACGGATATTTATATCGGAACTAATTACAGTGGAATATTACATTCATCAAATAACGGATTGAATTGGATTCCGGTAAATAACGGATTGAACTATCAATATGGTATTGGTGCCCTTGGAATAAATGGTTCAGACATTTATGCGTCATTGAACGGCGCGGGTTTTTATCGTTCAACTAATAAGGGAATAGACTGGACTTTAATGAATAATAGTAATTTTAGTTCAATAGCTTTCTCAAATTCTATTATCTATGCAAGTACTTATTATGGTGCTTTTTGTAAATCTACAAATAATGGTATAAATTGGTCAAGTTATTACGTGTCGAACAATTCCATTATTTCATTTTTAATGAATGGTTCTGTCATGTACGCCGGTACTTTAGGAGACGGGGTTTATAAATCCACAAATAGTGGAATTAATTGGAATCAATGTGGGCTTGCATTAAATAGTATATTTACTCTTGAAATTTCAGATTCAATTATTCTTGCAGGAACGGACGGATATGGAATATACATATCTACAAATGATGGAGTAAATTGGATTGCTTCAAATTCAGGGATTACAAACCCAGATATTAGATCAATTTTGAAAGTTAATTCTAATATTTATACAGGGACATGGGGAGGTGGAATTTTTTATTCTTCAGATAATGGAATAAATTGGAATCCTTCAAATAATGGATTGTTTAATCCTGTTATAAAAAAACTTGTGGCTTCAAATGGAAGTATCATTGCCGGTACACATTACGGTGGAGTTTTTATTTCTACAAATGCAGGTTTAAATTGGGTAACAAAAAATAATGGTCTAAAAGGTTCTGCCATTTTAGATATGAAAATGAAAGATTCAAATATTATTGCGGGCACTTTTGGAAGTGGAATATTTATTTCTTCTGATAACGGAACGATATGGTCTGAGAGAAATAACGGACTTACAGATGCTTTTATATATGCAATTACAATTTCAGGACAAAATATATTAGCAGGAACAAGTAATTCCGGAGTTTTTTTGTCAACAAATAACGGATTAAATTGGAATGCGGTAAATTCAGGATTGACTGATCCATTCATTTGTGCATTAACATCATCAGGTACAAATATTTTTGCGGGTACTTTTAACAGTGGAGTTTTTATTTCAACAAACAATGGTTCAAACTGGACTGTCGTAAATGATGGATTAACAAATCTAAGTATTTTATCTCTTGCTGCTTCCGGTACAAATATTTTTGCGGGGACAAATGGACACGGCATCTTTCGTTCAACTAATAGTGGTA
>PNBM01000062.1 GCA_003135995.1 Ignavibacteriota bacterium
CTCAGAACCCGCTTCAGGATTCGATTTGAGCGAGCTTAATTTTGCATCAAATATTGATTCTGAAGTAAGACTGTATAAGAGCCATAACCAGATGACCTGTAAAATCGGGATTAATGCAAAAATCTCTTTTCAGTGTGACAGGTGTCTCGAAGATTTTATTTATAATCTGAAAACGGATTTTGAGATTGTTTACCAGTATATTTTTGATAATGTTGTTGAGGAAAATCTGGAATATGATACAGATGAATTAAAATGCATTTCTCATGACGCGGGTTTTATAGATTTAGATAACGAAGTAAGAGATTTTATTTTACTTGCAATACCAATGAAAAAAACCCCGGAAGAAAAAGATGATATATGCCTTTATTGTAATAAGAAAATAGATGATATCTTAAATATTAAGAAAGAGAAAGAAGTTAACCCGGTGTGGGAAAAGCTGCTTGCAAATAACAAAAAACAGATAACAAAANNAATAACAAATAATAAAGAGTTTTAATTTAAAATAAAAATAATAGAAGTAATGCCAAATCCAAAACGCAGACATTCGAAAGCAAGAGGCAGAAAAAGAAGAACACATTACAAAGCTATTGTTCCGGCAATGTCAGTTTGTTCGAACTGTGGTGAAATGAAATTGAATCATTCTGTCTGTCCATCTTGTGGTTTTTATGATGGAAAAAGTGTGGTTTTGCCTAAAAAATCATAATTAATTTTATTAAAATATAATTGTCTTTTATCTTTCCAAAGACAATTATTTTTTTATAATGAATATAAAAGGACAAAATAGAATAAGAGTAGCTGTCGATGCAATGGGCGGTGACCATGCTCCTGAAAACCAGGTTCTGGGTTCAATACTTGCTGCGAAAGAAAGAGCCGGTTCGGTAGAAGTGATTCTCGTCGGAAAAGAAATACAGATTAATGAAATTTTAAAAAATAACGGCGGTAAACCCCGCAATATAAGCGTAGAAAATGCAGAAGAAGTAATCTCGATGGAAGATTCTCCGGCAGATGCTTANNTTGTAGCTCTCGATTTACAGAGAGAAAAAAAAGCGGATGCAACGATTAGCGCGGGTAATACAGGAGCAGTGCTTGCATCCTCAACTTTAAAGCTCGGAAGAATCAAAGGAATCAGCAGACCGGCGATTGGTTCTATATTCCCGACTGAAAAAGGGAAATGCATAGTGTTCGATGTGGGAGCAACAGTTGACTGCAGACCTAACCATTTGTTTGAATATGCATTGATGGGAAGTATTTATATGAATTATATTTTTGGAATTGATAAACCAACTGTAGGTCTTTTAAGTGTAGGTGAAGAAAAATCTAAAGGAAATGAACTCACAACAGAAGCATATAAATTACTTGAAAACTCGAATCTGAATTTTATAGGTAACGTAGAAGGNNGGGAATATTGAAGGAAATGCACTCTTCCGTGAAACAATGACGGATGTTATTGTTTGTGATGGCTTTGTCGGAAATATAGTTTTGAAATTTGCAGAAAGTGTTCTTTCACTTCTTAAAAATAGATTTAAATCGTACTCTGAACAGGGCTTTTTTAAGAAAATCTGGATTGGTATGTTTTATGGTACGTTAAAAAAAGTTATTAAGGATTTTGATTACGAAGAATACGGCGGAATTCCGCTTTTAGGATTAAATGGTGTATCCGTTATAGGACACGGAAAATCTTCTCCTCTGGCTATGAAAAATATGATATTCAAAGCCGAAGATACAGTGAGAGCGGGTATTAACAATAAAATTGAATCAGCATTAAATAATAAAATAATATAAATAAATATTATGGCAAAAGTACAATCATTCGCAGAAAAAGCTGCGAAATTAGCAAGGAAACACGACACAATGGTAATAGACCCGGAAACAAATAAAGAGACCAGGCTTATATATGTCAGGCTCGTTTCGGCTGTAAAATCACCTAAAGGTTCATATAAATTTCTCGAGCGCAATGCAAGGGTCTATGAATCAACTTATAAACCTTTTAAACCGTAAAATATAAAATACAGGAGTTTTTTAAATGTCTAAAGTATGTCAGATTACAGGGAAAAAAGCATTGACAGGAAATAATGTTTCCCACGCAAATAACAGAACCAAAATGAAACAGCTTCCAAATCTTCAGAAAAAAAGAATCTGGATTGAAGATGAAAAAAGATTCGTTAAAATGAGAATCTCTACGGAAGCTATCAAAACACTGGATAAAAAAGGTATTAAAGCTATAAAAAAGATTTAGTATCTTTATATGAATACTAAAAAAATTAGTATCATAATTCCAACGCTTAACGAGGAAAAGTTAATCACACAGACTCTGAAGCAGTTTGATTGTGATATAAAAAAAAATTTCGGATTGGAAGTAATAGTTAGCGATGGCGGAAGTACTGATTCAACACTTGAAATAGCCAGAAATTATGCTGATAAAGTAATAGTCCATAATGAAAAATATAAGCAGAACATTGCCCGCGGAAGAAACCAGGGTGCGTCGGTTTCGGACGGAGATGTTCTTGTTTTTTTAAATGCTGATACGTTGATTAATGATGTAAGTTCGTTCTTTGATGAAATTCTATACGAAATGAACAGGGACCATATTTCAGCTATTGCATGCCCTGTGAAGGTTTTTAAAAACGAAGAAATTAAAATCGATAAACTCTTTCATTTTTTATATAACAACTATGTGAGGTTCCTGAATAAATTTGTTATGGGTATGGGAAGAGGAGAATGTCATATTTTAGACAGGAAAGCTTTTAAATCTATCGGAGGCTATAATGAAAATTGTTATGCAGGAGAAGATTTCGATTTATACAAAAGGCTTAGAAAAACAGGAAAAGTTTTATTTCTGAAAAATCGTATTATCTTTGAATCTCCGCGAAGATACAGAAAATTAGGTTATAGAAAAGTATTCTGGGACTGGACACGAAATTCAGTCTGGATTACATTATTTGGAAAGTCAATTTCACAGAATTGGGACGAGATACGATAAAATTTTTTAATGTTCTTTGTAATAGCTCTGAATCAGGGTGTAAAGCCCGTTCAGGCGTGATTAAAACGGCGCATTCAGATATAGAAACTCCTGTTTTTATGCCCGTCGGAACAGGCGGAACTGTAAAAGCAATCGAGAACAGGGAACTGGATGAATTCAATACGCAAATAATTCTTGGAAATACATACCATTTATACCTGAGACCCGGAATTGATGTACTTAAAAATTCGGGCGGGCTGCATAAATTTATGAACTGGAACAAAAGTATTTTAACCGATAGTGGTGGTTTCCAGGTTTTTAGTTTATCATCTCTGAAAAAAATTTCCAATGATGGTGTGCAGTTTTCATCACATATAGACGGCTCGAAGCATTTATTTACTCCGGAAAAAGTTGTTGAAATTCAAAGAATAATCGGTTCGGATATATTAATGTCGCTCGATGAATGTCTTCCGAATCCATCTGAAAGAGTGATAGTTGAAAAAGCTCTTAAGATGACTACAGAATGGGAATTAAGATGTCTTAAATCATTTCAGGATTCAGAATCTTTATATGGATTTAAACAGCATTTATTTTCAATCTGTCAGGGAAGTATTTATAAAGATTTGAGGATAAAACATATTGAAGAATTGGGACAATATGATTTTGACGGAAATGCAATCGGTGGTCTTGCGGTAGGAGAAAAAAATGAAGTGATGTACGAAATTGTTGATGAAAGCACAAATTATCTCTCTGCTTCCAAACCGCGTTACCTTATGGGTGTTGGAACTCCGCTCGATATTCTTGAATGTGTGGAAAGGGGAATCGATATGTTTGATTGTGTTATGCCGACGAGAAATGCAAGACACGGAAGGCTGTTTACAACTTACGGAGAGATTAATTTAAAAAACGCAAAGTTTACAAGTGATAATAATTCTCCCGATTCGGAATGTAAAACATATACATCGGAAAATTTTTCACTTGCATACTTAAGACATTTGATTATGTCAGGCGAGATTCTCGGATACCAGCTTGCAACAATACATAATCTCGGGTTTTATGCAAAGCTGATGAAAGATATTCGTGAATCAATAAAACAAAACAGGTTTAAGGAATTTAAAAAAACATTTACAGAAAAATATTCTATAAATAATAAAAAATAATTTAGAAAGGATTATCTTTTAATGAATAATATATTTGCGATTTTTTTGCAAGGTCAACCGGGTGGTGATATTTTAACGACTATACTACCGTTTTTACTTATTATACTCGTATTCTATTTCTTAATTTTAAGACCACAGCAAAAAAGACAGAAAGAAAGACAAAAACTTTTAAACTCTGTCCAGAAGGGTGATAAAATTATCACTTCCGGCGGAATTCACGGAACTATAGAAGGTATGGAAGAAAACGGAAAAGATGTGCTCGTTAAAATTGCAGATAACGTAAAAGTAAAAGTTGATAAAAGCGCCATTGCAACTATCATTGGTGTGACCGATACTTTACCGGCAAAAAAATAATTTTTTTTTGATTTGCAGGATAATTAATTTTAATTTCCTGCAATTTTTATTGTTATTATGAAAAACATAAAAGAATTCAAATTAAGTACAATTGAATCGGCGATAAATGATTTCCGGAAAGGGAAAATAGTAATTGTTGTCGATGATGAAGACCGTGAAAATGAAGGCGATATGATTTTCTCTGCTGAGAAATCTTCGCCAGCTCTCGTTAATTTTCTGATTAAACATGCGAGAGGCTTGATTTGTGTTCCTATGGAAGAAAATCGTTTAACAGAGCTCAATCTCGATATGATGACCTCTTCCAATACGGCTTTGCACGAAACCGCTTTTACTATAAGTGTAGATTATCTGAAAGATACAACTACCGGAATTTCTGCCTTCGACAGGGATAAAACAATTAAAGCATTGATTAACAGCGATACTAAACCTGAAATGCTTGCAAAACCGGGTCATATTTTTCCGCTTAAAGCAGAAGAAGGTGGCGTATTAAAAAGAGCAGGACATACTGAAGCAACCATCGACCTTGCAAAACTCGCGGGGCTTTATCCTGCAGGAGTTCTTTGTGAGATATTAAAAGATAATGGTGAAATGGCACGTTTGCCTGAACTCATAGAAATTGCTAAAAAGTTTAATCTTAAAATAATATCCATAAGGGATTTAATACATTACAGGCTGAAAAGAGATGTGCTTGTAAAGCGTATGGTAGATGCAAGTCTGCCGAGCCGTTTCGGTTCGTTTAAAATACAGATGTTCAGAAATATTATTGACTCTGTCGACCACATTGCATTGATAAAAGGAAAAATTGACCCTCACAAACCGATTTTGGTCAGGGTGCATTCGGAATGCTTTACAGGCGATGTTTTAGGGTCTTTGAGATGTGACTGCCGCGACCAGTTAATAGAATCGATGAAAAAAATTGAAGAAAAAGGGGCGGGAGTTTTGTTATATATGAGACAGGAAGGAAGAGGAATTGGTCTTCTGAATAAACTGAAAGCTTATCATCTTCAGGATAATGGCAAAGATACAGTTGAAGCTAACATTGAACTCGGTTTTAAGGCTGACCTGAGGGATTACGGAATAGGTGCTCAGATACTTAGAGAACTCGGCGTCAGAAAAATCAGTTTATTGACAAATAATCCTAAAAAAATAATCGGTTTAAAAGGTTATGGACTCGAAATAGTCGAAAGAGTTCCGATTGAATTTCCTTCTAATCCGGAAAATGAAAATTACTTAATGACGAAAAGAGATAAACTCGGACATTTGATTCTGCTTGATACAAAAAAACAAAAGAAACTGAAAAGAAATTATATTTAAAATAAAAAAACTATTCAAAAGTATTATGGAACAAACAGGTGTAGTCTACATAACAAAAGAAAGACTCGTTGAACTTGAAAATATTCTTATCGAACTTAAGACTATTCAGAGGAAAAATATTGCTGATAAAATTGCAGAAGCCCGTTCACATGGAGATTTAAGCGAAAATGCCGAATATGATGCTGCAAAAGAAGCCCAGACGCATCTTGAAATGAAAATCGGTAAACTCGAGAACTTGCTTTCAAGGGTCAAACTTATTAATCCTGCTGAAATGCCGAATGATGAAGTCCATATACTTTCAAACGTAAAGGTTATAGATTTAAAGCACAAAGAAGAAATTACATTTACGCTCGTCTCACCCGACGAAGCGGATTTCGAGCTCGATAAGATTTCAATAACATCTCCCATCGGTAAAGCACTTCTGGGTAAAAAAGTAGGAAATACAGTTGTAGTTGATGCACCTGATGGAACAATGGAATATAAAATTTTAGGAATATCAAAATAATTTTTTATGGCTAATAAAAAGTTTTCTGAAATTAAGGTTGGGATTTTTGTTTTCGTCGCCTTTTTTATTGTTGTATCTACAGTTTTTTGGGTAAAAGGATTTTTAATCGAAAAAACCCAGCGCGATATGTCCGCATATTTTACAAATATCAGCGGTTTAAATGTCGGAGACCCCGTTTCCGTAAATGGTGTGAAAAAAGGAAAAGTCGTTGATATAGACCTTGAAGGCGATTCGGTCAAAGTAAAATTTACTATTGAAAAAGAAATTAAAATTAAAAAAGATTATACAATTGAAGTTGCTATTCTTGAACTGATGGGAGGAAAACAGTTATATATAGTTCCCGGAAAAAGCAATGAAGAAATAAATTATGAACTTCCTCTCGCAGGTGCTGTCTCTTCGGATATTGGCAAATTTGTCAGAGATATTTCAGGAATGATGGGTAACGTAAAAGAACTGGTAACGAAGTTCGATAATGCTACGGATAATTTGAACAAGGTTCTTCTCAATGTAAACGATATAGTGGGCGACCAGAATGTAAAATCGGACTTAAAGAGTACGTTATCAAATATTGCAGTGACTTCGAGGAATTTAAATGTTCTTGTCGCAGAAAATAAAAATACACTTAAAGAGCTTACTCATAAAATCGGAAATACCGTAGATAATGTAAACGGTCTTGTCGGAGAAACAAGTCCTAATTTACAAAATACATTCAAAGATGTTCAGGCTCTTACATCAAGAGTAGATACGCTCATCGGTAATTTAAATCTGATTGTTTCGGACGTACAGTCACAAAAAAGCGGTGTCGGAAAATTTATGCATGATGATAGGTTTTTTGATAATCTGAATAAAACACTTGAAGAGATTCAGACATTATCTAAGAAAATCAGGAAAGACGGAGTTAAAATAAATTTATTCTGATTAGTTCTTGAAATTATACCCGATATTTATCCTGTGTGTCGATCCAATCTTGCCGAGCGAATTGAAAGCGTAATCGAGAGAATAAGCTTCATATTTTATTCCTAAACCGGCTGAAAATCCGCTGATTCCAAGTGAACTTCCCGTTTGCAAATCCTGTCTCTCGGCATTGTTATAGCCAATACGGAAATCTACGTAATCACTTACGACAAATTCACCGCCGATTAATAAATTTCTGAACCTGCTGAAAAATTTATCGTAATCTTCATTAAGCTTGCAAAATCCCACACTCAAAGTTAATGGCAGATGTTCAAGTCTTTTACTGAAACCAAATCGTAAATCCAGCGGAAGCTGTTCTTTCGTATCCATATATGATTTTATCTGCGTTCCCAGGTTAAGACAGCTTATACCAAGATTAAAATTCTGGTCAGGAATTTTATAGAACAAACCTAAATCGAGGGCGAGCGCCGCAGAACTGTATACATCATATTTCGAATCTATGAATTTTAAATTCACACCGTAATTAATAATATCTTTGTAATTATTTGAATACCCGAGTGAAATTGCAAAATCACTCGCCGTAAATGTTCCCGTGCTGTTATAATTTTCATCAAATCCGTCGAATGTTCCGTAATTTACATACCTTATGCCGATTCCAAAATATCCGTAATCTTTGTATTTTTGTGCGTAAGCAATGTTTCCTGAATTTATATCGAGAAGGTATTTAAAAAATCCCGCAGAAGCTTTTGGTGAAGTGATTGTAGAAATTCCCGCGGGATTATAGAAAATCAGGTTTGCATCATCTTCCATAGAGACATAACTCCCGGCTAATGCAGCAGAGCGTGCATCGACGTCGAGTTTAAGAAAATTATATACGGTAAGAGTNNAATATTACCGCCAAAATTATTTTTTTAATGCAAACCATATGATATTTTTATTTTTAAGTTTCTTAAAAATATTATATAAAACTTTTATTGTTCAATAATAAAATATAACAATGATATTTACAAGTAAATAAACATTAATAAATAAAAAAGTCTTTATACTCATTTTTGTATTCAAGTTCTGTAATATCAACCGTTTTAACATCGGCAAAAGCAGGTCCGATTTTTATTTCAATGATGTAATCTTTAATTAAATTATCATCACCTTCAATTTCAAGCTCAACCTTACCGTTGTACAGATTTTTTACGTAACCCTTAATTCCGTATTCATTTGCTTTTTTATAGCAAAAATACCTGAAGCCGACACCCTGAACCAGTCCCCCGACTGTTAATTTAAACTTTTTCATTTATTATTGAATTCTTAATAATACTGTAAAATTCGGAAGTCAAAACACCGAATATCATTATTAATGCACCAATAACCTGCTTTAAGTTCATTATTTCGGAAATAAAAATATATGCAAAAAAAACGGCAAAAATTTGTTCCATATTATAAATCAATCCCGCTCTTACCGGTGTCGTATCTTTCTGATATTTAAAAGAAATTATAAGCCCGATGTAATTGGCAAATATGGAGTTCACAAGAATCGTAATTATTAATATATAATTAAAATCAAATCTTAAATCACCGTAAATTGCACCTTCTACTATTCCTGAAGAAATTAATGTGAAAATTGTAGTACCGACGAACATTCCGAGCGTTAAACTCACAAAATCTTTTATCTTCGTGTATTTATCGAGAAATACTATGTAGAACGCATAAGATATCGCACACATCAATGCATACACGTCACCTCTGAAATTCAAATCGTTAAAATCCGTTAAAAAATATAAACCTAACAGTACAATAATTATTCCTAAAACATTTTCAAATTTAGGTTTGGTCTTGATAATTAATAATTGTATGAAAGGTAAAAAAACTATATTTGTGCCCGTGATAAAAGCAGAATTTGCTGCAGAAGTATATTTTAATCCGATAGTTTGTGTTACGTATCCTATGAAAAGAAAAATTCCTATAAAAATTCCGTATTTAAAATCATTAAAATTAATTTTATTTAATCTTTTGTAATAAACAGCGCAGAAAATGATTGTCGTAATAAGGAATCTGACGAAAACATAAAAGATAGGGGATGAATAATTTAACCCGATTTTTACAAGCGGAAAACTTAATCCCCAGGTGATAGAAACAAAGAATATAAGGAATTCAGCCTTGTACTGTGGGCTTATTTTCTTTTTACTTGATTTATTATTTGTCAAATTTTAAAAAGGAATTTCTGTTTATAAATAATTAAAACTGAAAATATAAACCATAAAATTAAATTGATTATTAAAGGAATGTCTTTAGTGACGATTTGTTCGGGGTTCTCGCCAAGATTTTTTCTGTGTATGAGATACATATACCTGAATATTCCATAAATTACAAATGGAGTCGTGTAAATTAAATAATCCGTATGAAAAGTTGTAACGGCTTTTTCCGATACTGTATATAACGCATAACAAATAATGGTTCCTGTTGCCGCAATTGTATTCATCTGGTCTAAGAAAACAATATCATAATTATTTAAAACTTTTCTTTGCTTGTTGACGTCATTCAAGTCCGATTGAGAAAGCTCTGCGCGCCTCTTGGAGATAGCAAGGAAAAGTGAAATGAAAATTGTTGTAAGACTCATCCAGCTTGATATGGCAACATCTATAGCAACTGCTCCGCCAAGAACTCTCAGCATGAAACCGAATGATATGAAAAATACATCGAGCAGTACAATGTTTTTGATTTTGTATGAGTATAATGCATTAATTACGAAGTAAACAATAATTACAACTGCAAAATAAATATTCAGAAGTGAAGTAATTGCAATCGTTATTAATGCTATGAAAATAAAAAATATTTTTGCCTGCTTAATTGAAATTTCACCTGACGCCAGGGGTCGGAATCTTTTCTTCTTGTGAACACGGTCGGATTCAATATCCGAGATGTCATTGATAATATAAACGGAACTGGAAACGAAACAAAAAGCGATAAAGGCGATAATATTTTTGAACATCAAATCGAAATTCAGTAACTGTCCGGCAAATAAAATCGGCGCAAAAACAAAGAAGTTTTTCAGCCACTGCTTCGGTCTTATCAGTCCAAAATATTTTAAAATTTTCATAGAGGTAAATATAGTGAAGATAATATTTCTTTAGTATATAAAAAGTCAGTAGTTAGGATTCTGTATTTATTGATAGAGACAACAATCAAAGAATTAAAAATTATGAATTAAGAATTAAGAATTAAAAATTAAGATTTAAAGTATAAAAATTAAAAATTCTTAGTGTTCCTTTGTGACCTTCGTGTTCTTAGTGTTAAAGTTCTTTTTTAATTTTCAATTGTTAAAAGACCGCATTTTCCACATACACACCAAACACTTCCTTCAGTTCCGCGCAAACTTCCCCAAGCGTTACATATTTCCTTGCACATTCAAGTACTCCCGGAACAAGATTCGTACCATCTTTCGCATTTCTTTTCAAATTTTCAAGCGCTTTTTTAACATCAATATTATTCCTCGATGCCTTCAATTCCTTAATTCTCTTTAATTGCAGCTCTTCAACCTCTTTTGAAATTTGCAAAATAGGAATATCTATGGTTTCATTTTCTTCTACAAAATCATTCACGCCGACAATAATTTTTTCTTTCCTGTCGAGTTCCTGCTGATATCTGTATGCTGAGTTTGCAATTTCTTTCTGGAAAAATCCGTTTTCGATGCATTCAATAACACCACCCTGCGCATCTATAAGTTCGAAATATTTTTCTGCTTCCGATTCTATGTCATTCGTAATTTTTTCAACATAATAACTTCCTCCGAGCGGGTCGGCTACGTTTATCACTCCGTGTTCGAATGCAATTATCTGCTGTGTCCTTAAAGCAATCTTAACAGCTTTATCGGATGGCAAAGCAAGAGTCTCATCCATCGAATTCGTATGCAGTGATTGCGTTCCGCCGAGCACAGCCGCAAGCGCCTCGATTGCAGTGCGTACAATATTATTTTCAGGCTGCTGCGCCGTCAGTGAACATCCCGCAGTCTGAGTATGAAATCTGAGCGTAAGTGATTTTGGATTTTTCGCGCCGTATTTATTTTTCATTCTTTTTGCATAAATTCTTCTTGCCGCTCTGAACTTCGCAATTTCCTCAAAAAAATCAAGATGAGAATTAAAGAAAAAAGAAATTCTTGGTGCAAATGAGTCAACATCCATTCCTCTTTCTATGCAGGCTTCGATATAAGCGAATCCGTCAGCAAGCGTAAAAGCAAGCTCCTGTGNNATTTACAGGATTGAACTGCGGAACTTCGTTCGTACAAAACTCAATCATATCGGTTATGATTCTCATGGATTCTTTAGGCGGATAAATGAATTCCTTCTGTGCAATATATTCCTTCAAAATATCATTTTGCATCGTGCCTCTTAACTTTGAAAATTCAACGCCCTGTTTTTCCGCAACGGCAAGATAGTAAGCAAGTAAAATTATGGCAGGGGAATTTATTGTCATCGAAGTCGACACCTTATCTAATGGAATGCCCTCAAAAAGCAATTCCATATCTGCAAGCGATGAAACAGAGACTCCGCAAATTCCGACCTCACCATCTGAAAGCGGTGCATCTGCATCCCATCCCATTAATGTAGGCATATCGAACGCCGTGGATAGTCCCGTTTGACCGTGA
>PNBM01000166.1 GCA_003135995.1 Ignavibacteriota bacterium
ATTCTCATTTATCGGAACCACATTTGCTAAAGATTATCCGGGTGATAGAGCCGGAAGAAAAGACGATTATCTTTACAAAAAACTTTCTTTAACAACCGACCAGTACACAAAAATCTATCAATCATATTTTGCATATGAAACAAAGATTGATGATTTGCAAAAAGCAAAAAAAGACAAAGGTGCATACAAAGATGAATTAATGAAATTACAAAATAGTGCAAACGGTGACGTAGAAAAAATATTGAACAAAGACCAGGTAGCAAAATTTACAGGTATGAAAGACAAAATGTTCAAAATGAGCTATAAAAAGAAAGTTAGAAAAACAAAGACGGAAACAACCGAAGGAACTGAAAAGAAAACCGATAAGAAAGATATGAAGAATGATGTAAAGAAAGAAACCAAGAAAGACGAAAAGAAAGACGTGAAGAAAGACACAAAAAAAGATGACAAGAAATAATATATAATAGATTTTCATTTATTATACGAAGGCAACGTTTTTACGTTGCCTTTTTTTATGATGTATCTAAAATATGGTTAAATCAGAATTACATAAAAAAAGTAATTGTGTTTTACAAATACATGCCTACAGGAAAAATACTCTTCTGCGGAAGGGAAGCGGAATTATAATAAAAAATTCCGAAGACAAAAAGTACTACGTCTGGTCAGCATACCATTTATATAATAATAATAATTTAACAGCCGATAAATTTGTTATCAGCAATAAAAACTGTTCCTTCATCCTGACATCCTGCGATATCACCTGTATTGATCCGTTAAAGGATATTCTGATATTCGCTTTTGATAACAGAATTAACGAATTCTTTAAATACAATTCAAAGCTGAATTTATCGAAAGGGAAAAATATTTTTGTGATGGATGCGCATGGTGTAATTTACAACGGAATTTTTTTGAAATATGATTTTATTCTGCATAAAAATATCACTTATTTGTGCATTAAGGCGGATGTCAGGAAGGGGAATTCGGGAAATCCTGTATTTAATGCCGAACGGAAAGTTATCGGCATTATTTCAGCAGGTTCTAAAAAAAATAGAAATAATCTTGCATATGCAATTCCTGCCAAAGATTTTTTGGATTGTTCCACTCAGATGTACAACACCGAAATTGGTCAGAAATGCCTCCGGTATTTCGATAAAGGATATTTGAATTTTGAAAGAAGAAATTATAAAAAATCTTTATTCTATTACGAAAAATATCTAAAGTATTATTATAATAACGACAAAGCATATTATTTTATCGGAAACGTATATCATTTCTTCGGGATTATATCACGAAATAAATCGTATTATGGGGCTGCACAAAAATATTATCTTCATTCTCTGAAAATAAATCCATCAAGTGAACAGGCAAACTACTATCTCGGAAATATTTTTTACGATTTGAATAATAACAAGGAAGCCATTCATTATTATTCGAAAGTATTGAAACAAAATCCTTACAACGTTAAAGCCCTGCTTAATAGAGGCAACGTTTATTTGAAAGAAAAAAAAATCAGGAAAGCACTGTCTGATTATAATAAAGCTGCATCTGTTAACCCGGAGTACAAAGATGTTTACAACAACCGGGGGAGTCTTTATTTTGATTTGAAGTTGTATAAAAAATCATTAAAAGATTTTGAAACAGCTTTAGATATGGATAAAAGAGATTCGGTTGCTTATAATAATCGGGGAAATTATTATCATTATTTCGGCAAATATGAAAAAGCATTGTCTGATTATAATAAATCAATCATGTATAAAAAAGATTCTTTTGAACCTTATATTAGAAGAGGGATCTTAATGCAGAAAACCGGAAAGATAAATGCGGCAATTAGCGATTTCGATAAAGCAATATCTAATTTTAAGAATATGGCATTACCTTATTTGTACAGAGGCGAATGTCATTTTATTAAAAAGAATTATTTGCAAGCGATAAAGGACTGGAAAAAAGCTGCCAGTTTGAATTATCAAAATAAATCGGCATTATTGAGAAAAATCAAACTGGCTGAAAGGCATTATACAATCAGTAAAAGTTAGCTTTTTAATTCCCTACCGTTTGAAAAATTGATATCCTTATGAAAATCAAAATTTTTGCTGCTTACTTTTATTCCAATTGAAATTTTATGATTTTTGAAAAGCGGACTCTCTTTTACGATTTCCGTAATTTCCTGAGTCAGACCTTCGGATTCTGCCTGAAAGTCTTTCGGCTTAATTTCGCGGGCATAAGCCGTTAAAGGAAGAACCGAATCGTTAGAGACGGAGAAACTCTTATAACCTTCTTTATCCCCATAAATTACCTGTCTGAAATCGGCTTTTTCAGAATTCATAATCTGAGCTAAAGATTTTTTGTTATCGAAATCTAACAACTCTTCCAGAGATATTTTTGCGTTGTTTCGATTAAGAAAATCGATAAATGAAAGTAAATGGTTTAACTTCCACTCAAATTTTCCGTCAAGCATGTATTTCAAACTTGAATGAGGAATATTTGATTCTACAGCAATTCTGTAAGGAGTAATACCCCATTTCTCTCGTAAATCTTTAATGATTTTTTTGAGCCTCCTGTTTAACTTTTCGTTGTTTAACATAATGCTTCGATTTAAATTTTTTAAAATGATTTAAAAAAAGAATTTGTAACTACGTTACTAAAATAGTATTTTTTTAAAAATAATACAAACAATTAATTCATACCACAAATATAACAAGTACATTCAATACCTGCTATATATGTATAACAATATTCGGAAAATAAAGTTTCAATAAATGTTACATTCTCTCAGGGGCATTGATTCCTATGATTCCAAGACCGTTTTTTAGGATGGATTGAACGGCATAACAAATTGCAATCCTCTTTATCGTTAATGCCTTATTTTCAGTATTTAATACACGGTTGTTATGATAAAACTTGTGAAATGATTCTGCAGCTTTATTCAGATAGGTTATTATCTTATGTGGTTCCAGTGTCGAAGCTGATGATAATACCTCTTCGGGAAATTTTGATAATATTTTGATTAAATTAATTTCATCAGAACCTGTAATTTGTTCTGTGTTAATATCTCGGATTATTTCGATTTCGTTTCCAAAAAATTTTTCATCTGCGTTTCTTAATATTCCGCAAATTCTTGCATAGGCATATTGTAAATAATATACCGGATTTTTATCCGAACGCTCGGTTGCCAGTTGAATGTCAAAATCAAGATGGGTGTTAGCAGCTCGCATCACAAAGAAAAACTGAGTTGCGTCGGCTCCGACATCTTCAATCAAATCATCGAGATAATATACGTTATCACTTCTTTTACTCATTTTTACGGATTCTTCACCCAATCTGAAAGTAACCATCTGGTGAATTATAACTTTGATTTTAGTTGTATCATATCCTGCAGCTTTTACTCCGTACAATACTTCTTTATATGTATCGCTGTGGTCCGAACCGAATATATCAACAATCAAATCGAAACCACGGTTTATTTTATTTATATGATAAGCCATGTCAGGAAGCCTGTATGTGTATTCCCCGGTTGATTTTTGGACGACTTTATCTTTATCAAAACTTTTGTCGTCCATTTTCAGCCATACGGCTCCGTCTTTATTAATCAAAAGCCCTTTGGATTTAAAATCCGCCAACAGATTTTCTATTGCCCCGCTTTTATATAAATCGGATTCGTTAAAATAAATATCGTGTTTTATATTTAATGTTTTAAGAGTGTTCCTGATTGATTTGAAATTATATTCTTCACCAATTTTCTTAAAATATTCTAAGTCGTCCGAATTTCGTAATGAATCATTTTTTTCTTTAAAAATTATTTTAGCAATGTCTTTAATATATTCTCCGCTATAACCATCTTCAAGGAAAGTGTATTCAGGATTGAATATTTGTTCGTAACGGGCCTGGATTGATTTTGCGAGTGTTTTCATCTGATTACCGGCATCGTTGTAATAATATTCGCGGGTCACTCTGTAACCTGTCCATTCAAGTAAATTGGCGACGGATTTGCCGAGTGAAACCTGCCTTCCGTGTCCGGCATGTAATAGTCCGGTTGGATTTGCACTTACCCATTCCAGATTCGCAGTCTTTCCGGTGTTTATGTATGATTTGCCGTAATTCTCTTTGTCTTTTAATATTTTCAGAAATTCTTTTTTATAATATTCATCAGAGATGAAAAAATTAATAAAACCTGCACCTGCAATTTCAATTTTTTTGAAGAATTCTTTTTCGAAATCTAAATTATCGATGATTTTTGCTGCAATGTTTCGCGGAGAANNAAGCGACATTGGTTGTAAATTCTCCGAATTGTTCATCTTTTGTTGACTCGATTAATACCGAATCAAACTCAATATTCAATTTTGCTAACGCTCTTTCGATTATATTTTTTATGTAATTCTTCAAACAAATTATATTAATTATAAAAAGTATAAATTCCGTCTATTATAACCAGTTCGACTGTTTGTACCAGTCAATTGTTTTTTTGAAAGATTCTTCGAGTGTATATTTTTCATTGAATCCTAAAATTTCTTTTGCTTTTTTATTCGAACATACCCATCTTTCTCTGGTAATATCTCTGCACTTCTCTATGTTAAGTGTAGCAGCTTTACTCGAAAATATTGAGAAAAACTGTGCAATTCCGCCGACTGTAAAAACTATCGAATGAGGAACCCTTAATTTTATTGCTTTCCTGCCAAGAATTTTTGCTGTTACGCTTCCTATATCATTCCAATTATAAGGTTTATCGGAACAAATAAAAAATATTTCTCCGCTCGGAAATTCTTTCGTAGCCGCGAGTAATATTCCCGTAACCAGGTCCTCTACATAAATCAAACTGAGATACTTTTCTTTGAATCCTATTACGCTGTTCAATCCTTTGGAAAAAGTTTTAAAGTAAACTAAAATTTCCGGGTCTCTCGGACCAAAAATTGCCGGCGGCCTTAATATTACAACATTCAGTTTATCTTTGTACTTCAGCACTTCCTCTTCAGATTTTCTTTTTGTAATTCCATACGTCGTTATTGGCTTCGGAATGTAATTTTCATCGATTGGTTTTTCGTCAGGATTCGGTCCGCACGATGCAAGAGATGAAATGTAAATAAATTTCTTAATGCCCGGATTTACTTTGTATGTAATTTCAATTATGTTTTTAGTAGCAAGATTGTTGCCTTTTTCGAACCCCTCCACTGTCTTTGACTTAACAACACCCGCTATGTGAAAAACATAATCCATATCCTTTATTGTGTTTTCAAGCACATCATTTGAAAAAAGGTCGCCATCTACATAATTTACTTTTTTACCTTCAAGCCATTTCAATGATGATGTTTTTCTTTTTAAACAATATACCTCAAATCCGTTATCTATAAGCCTGTCAGCTAAGTGACTTCCTACAAATCCCGTCGCTCCCGTAATAAATGCTTTCATTCAGTTAATAATTTTAATCATAGAATTTATCAATAATAATATGTATTTTCTATATTAAAATTTTTATTTTTACAGTTATATTCTTCATATTTGAAGAATAGTTATTCTAAATTTAACATAAATTATTTATATATAAGATGGATTTATTTCAAAAATGTTACAATTTTACGAGAGCTGATGAAGTTAAAGCACTCGGATTCTATCCTTATTTTCATGCCATTCAGCAGAATGAAGGACCGGTTGTTAAAATTGAAGGAAGAGATGTTATCATGGCGGGATCAAACAATTATCATGGGCTGACAATTCATCCGAAAGTCATTGAAGCTGCTATGAATGCTTTGAAAAAATACGGAACGGGTTGTTCAGGCTCAAGGTATCTTACCGGAACTCTTGATTTACATGTCAGACTTGAAGAAAAAATTGCTGATTTTCTCGGAAAGGAATCCTGCCTTTTATATTCAACAGGTTATCAAACTGCACAGGGTGTAATTCCGACACTTGCACAAAAAGGCGAATATATAATTTCCGATAAAGATAATCATGCTTGCATCATTGCCGGTAATTTAATGGCAAAAGGAAGTTTTGTCGAATTTAAAAGATACAAACATAACGAAATCGACGACCTTGAAAGAGTTTTATCTTCATTGCCTCATGATACACCGAAATTAGTAGTATCCGATGGCGTTTTTTCAACCACAGGTGAAATAGTACATTTACCTGAACTCGTGAAAGCGTGTAAAAAGCACAATGCGAGAATGATGATAGACGATGCTCATTCGACCGGAGTTATTGGAGTAGGGGGCAGAGGAACAGCTTCAGAATTCGGATTAACAGATGAAGTTGATATGATTATGGGAACTTTCTCTAAAACTTTTGCTTCATTGGGCGGATTTGTCGTTTCGGAAAAAGCGGTAATCAATTATCTCAAACATCATTCCTCAGCTTTGATATTTTCTGCATCGCCGACTCCATCATCTGTAGCTGCTGCCGAAGCTGCTCTGGAAATATTGAAAGCAGAACCGGAAAGAGTTACAAGACTCGTTAAAAATGCTGACAAAATGAGAAAAGGATTCAAAGATATGGGCTTCAATGTTATCGGTGGACGTACTCCAATAGTACCCGTAATTCTTGGTGATGATATTCTCGTATTTCAATTCTGGAGAAAACTTTTTGATGCAGGAGTTTTTGTGAATGCATTCGTTTCTCCGGGCGTTCCTTCGAATTTAGCTATGTTAAGAACTTCATATATGGCTACTCACGAAGATGTTCATTTAAACAGAATACTTGAAATTTTCGGAGATATCGGAAAACAAATGGGCATAATTAAATAATATTTGTATTTTCCATAAATTTAAAAATTTATTATGTACAAATATTTTATAATAATATTATTTCCGATTTTATTTCTATCCTGTGGAAAAGAAAAAGTCCAGAGTCCTAAACAGGATAAACCGGTCGAAAATCAGGTAATGGATGAAGATACAACATCATTGTCTCCTGAAGAAGCTTTCAGTTCAACTCTTGTTAATGATATACTTAATGTCGATGATGAAGATTTACAATCTTACCTGGAAGAAGAATTCTATCCGAAACTAAAAAATTCAGAAAAAGTAACAATCGATAAAATTTCCTCATCTCTCTATATTTTAACTTACTACGAAAAAGGTACTGAAAAAAATCTCATGATACAAAAATTTTATAATCCAATTACTTATGAGATGTTTTTCGAATCGAAAGAAATACAAACAAATGCCGTTAAACAATTTATCAGATAAAAAGATTATATGAACAAAATAATTGCAGTTATCGGAATGTGTGGTTCGGGAAAATCCGAAGCTGTTAAATATTTCACAGAAAACGGTTACAGTAAAGTTTATTTCGGTGATGTGGTCATAAACGAATTGAAAATGAGGGGACTCGAAATAAATGAATCAAACGAAAGAATGGTTCGTGAAGAGTTAAGAAATAAATTCGGGATGGGAGTAATGGCTATGAAAAGTATCGATGCAATACGAAATTATTTAAAAGACGGAAATGTTGTGATTGAAAGTTTGTATTCATGGGAGGAATTTAAATATTTAAAAAACGAATTTGGCACTGGCATTAAATTATTGACTGTTTATACTACAAAGGAATTAAGATATAAAAGACTTTCGGAGAGGGAATTCAGACCTCTTACCAATCAGCAGGCAGTTTCGCGGGACATTAGCGAGATTGAAAATCTGGATAAAGGCGGANNACCTTGTAATAAATGATTCCGGTTTAACTGAATTGAAAAATAATTTAAAAAAATATATTTGAAGAGAAAAGATTACATATCCTGGGATGAATATTTTATGGGTATTGCAATGCTCTCTGCAAAGAGAAGCAAAGACCCGAATACGCAGGTTGGTGCCTGCATCGTGAACGTTAATAATAAAATAGTCGGAATCGGTTACAACGGTTTTCCGATTGGATGCTCTGATGATGATTTTCCGTGGGAAAGAAAAGCAGATAATATTAACAAAACCAAATATCCGTATGTTGTTCACGCGGAAGCAAATGCGATTTTAAATTCGACGAAAGATTTGCACGGTGCACGGATTTATGTCGACCTGTTTCCCTGCAATGAATGCACAAAATTAATTATTCAATCGGGAATTAAAGAAATTGTTTTTCTGTCGGATAAATATAAAGATACAGATTCTGTCAAAGCCGCCCGCAAAATGTTAAAAAAAGCAGGTGTAAAAGAAAGACAGTTGAATCTTAAAAATAAATTTATCAAATTGTCTTTTGAAGTTGTTCTTTAGTATAAGTATTTTGGCTTCTTATTAAATACAAGAATTAATAGGGAATGCGGTGAAACTCCGCAACTGTCCACGCAACTGTAATAGAGAAAATTATTCCACTGCGCCACTGTCCCGGAAACACGGGATGGGAAGGCGGATTAAAAAAAGCTCTTGAGTCAGGAGACCTGCCATAATGCACATTGTTCATAATCTTCGTCGGAAAAGATTTGTGAATTTTTATAAAACTCCTTAACGCTTTATAATCTTTTATATCTTTTTTTTGATATGAAGATGAAGAATTAAGGAGTTTTTTTTTATTCAAATTAAAATTTTATAAAACTTAATTATTATTGAAAGATTTTTTATTATATATAATTTTACTGATATTACCCGCGTATTCTTATTCGCAAAAAGCAGAAGAGGATTCGGTCAGATATGTGACTAAGGAAATTGAGGTCCGGAGCAATATGCTTGGATCGGATATTTTTTCATCACCGAATTCAATTAAAGTATTTACAGATAAAAAAATATCTATGACAAACGGGGATAAATTTTCAGATTTTCTGCAAACTGCGGGCGGAGTATTTATTAAAACTTACGGNNATTCATTTCAGAACTCACAGTTCGATTTATCGTTTATTCCTAAGGATATTATAACAAGGGTTGAGATTCTATATAATGGCGCCAGTTCAATTTACGGAAGCGAAGCCATCGGCGGTGTTATTAACGTTTCCACGAAACCTGAAAATTATGACAAACTGATTTCAACAGGTACAGGCTTCGGTTCATACGGAGAGAAAAATTATTTTGTCAAACTCCAGAAAAAAATAAATAAATTATCTTTTGATTTTAGTTATGAAAAAGAATCTTCGCAAAATAATTATGATTATTTGTATAATACGGGATTCAGTGAAATTAAAAAACAAAGGGCGGATGCAGATTTTAATTATAATAATTTTGATTTTAATTTATCTTATCAGATAAATAAGTTCAGTTCTCTTTCTTATTTTTCCAACTACGTTGTGCAAAACCGTAACTTACCCGGAATTGAGACCGGCTCGGAACCTTCGCATTCTAACCAGAAAGACTTTGACTGGTATAATTCACTGCAATATGAATATGCGATAAACAAAAAACTTAATTTAAAATCTTATTTTAATTTTCAAAATAATCATCAAAATTACGCAGATGAAGTGCTGATAAACAGCTATTATAAAAATCTTGTATACTCAAATCTAACCCAACTGAATTACAAATCAAAAAATTTCGAAATTACAACAGGATATGATATTACTCTCGCAACTCTGAACGGTAATGATTTCTATAATTCCGTAAAGCGATTTCAGCCGGCAGTTTTTCTTACGACAAATATTAATATAGTTGAAGGTTTATCGGTTTTTCCTTCATTTAGATATGAAAATATTTCAGACATAAATAAAAATATTTTATCAGGGAAATTAGGATTGAATTATAAACCATTTAAAACTGCCAAACTTAACTTAAGAACTTCTGTTAGTAATAATTTCCGGGCACCCGCATTTAATGATTTATACTGGCAGAATACAGGTAATATAAACCTGAAACCGGAATCTTCATATAATTTTGATTGCGGAGTTATATATAATTACAATGTTCCTGTAAATATTACTGTGGAAGCAAAATATACAAAAATAAATATTGACGATAAGATAGTATGGAAGCCACTTAACAATTCACTTTGGTCTCCGATTAATATTGACAAATCCGAATCTGATGTTCTATCTTTCGATTTGCAGTTGCAGAAAGCAATTTTGAAAGATTTAAATTGCAACCTCGATTATAATTATACATATGTTAGTTCACTGAAAAAATCTTCCGATTATCCGGGAGACCCGACATATAACAAACAAATATTTTATATTCCTAAGGAAACATCGAAAATTAATGCAGGACTCTCTTATAAAACTGCAGGTATAAATCTTTTTTATAGTTTTACAGGAATAAGATATCAGGATTTGGCTAATACGAACGCACTGCCGGCAGTGGATTTACTCGATGGTAACATTTATTTCAATTTTAAATTTATGAATGTTTTTTTAAATACAAAATTTGAAGTAAACAATATACTAAATAAAAATTATACTATCATTAGCGGTTACCCTATGCCTCTGAGAAATTTTAAATTAAATTTTTCTTTAACATATTAAAATTAACAAAATTTTATTCTTCCCCCTCTCCTTGTAGGAGAGNNGAGGGGCAGGGGAGAGGTTGAAAGTAAAATAAGCAATCATAATTTGCAAATTAAAAGTAAACTATATTAAAAATAATAAATATTAAACTTTTGATACAATTTAATTTATAAAAATAAAAATATGGATAACAACATAAAGAAATTGCAACAATCAGGCGGAAATAAATTAAAAGAAAAAATGCTGAAAACAATTGAAGGTTATAAAAATTTAAAGGAAGAAGATAAAAATTGTTTTCACATTTATTACGGGTATGGAAAAGGAAAGACAACAAGTACGCTCGGATTGATAATACGGGCATTAGGTGCCGGGAAGAAAGTTGCTATGATTCAGTTTGATAAAGGCTATGACGGCAAGAACGAACATTACTCCGAGCGAATACTTTTACGTAAACTTAAAGATATCGGATACCCGATAGAATTATTCCCGACAGGCGTAGAGCGTATGAATAAAGACGGCACATTTCGATTTAAAAATACTCCGGCAGATTTTATCGAAGCAAGAAAAGGATTGAAGATTGCAAAGGATTTGATAAAAAACGGGAAACAGAATTTATTAATTCTCGATGAAGCTATAGCGGCGGCAGATTATCATTTGCTGGAAAAGAAAGACGTCGAGGAATTAATATCACTCTTCAAAAAAAATAAAAGATTCGAAATGGTAATGACCGGACATAAACTCTGGACGGGGCTTGAAGATTCAGCCGACCTCGTTACTGAAATGAAAAAAATTAAACATTACTTCGATGCGGGAATACCTGCGAGAATAGGAATTGAATACTAAGCAAAAAATAAAAAATAAAAAATNNAAAAATAAAAAATAAATAAGATCAAAAGCAGAGAATAAAAACATTAAAAAATTAAAATCCTATTAAATTGAAAAAATACAAAAAGGTCTATTTTGGATATTTACTTGTTACTTTAATATCAATACTGATGATTGGCTGCAATCGCGATACGATTATGAATTCCAACAGCACGCCTGTTCATATTACAACCGGAGCTTATATTCTTAATGAAGGAACATTTAGTCCCAACACTTCCGGTTTGACATTTTACAGTTACATAAAAGACAGCATTTACAATAATATATTTAAACCCGGTCATCTTGGAATATTTCCTGATGGATTGTTACGTTACAATGATGGTCTCTTTATATCCGAGCAGGGAAATTACGGCAGTGCAGGAAAAATTTATAAATGTGATACAACTGGAGTTGAGATTTTATCTAACTCTGTCGGAAATAATCCTTATTCATTATGTATTGCAAACAATAAAATCTATGTTACCAACGGACCTGCAAATAACGTTTCTGTAGTCGATATAAATTCTCTGGCAACCATTAAAACAATTAATGTCGGTATTTACCCGCAGGAAATTTTATCATTCGANNAATTACGTTTATGTTTGCAACACATACATTTACGGCGGTGCATCAGATTCTACAGTATCTGTGATAGATAATACTACGGATAATGTTGTTAAAACAATTACATTAAGAAAATCTCCGACATCGATAGTGAAATCAAGAACTAATAATATATTAGTCGGCTGTTCAGGAGATAATGGAACAATTTTTGTAATTGACCCTACGACTAATAATAAAATTGACTCTATTTCCCCGGTTAATTTTGGTAAAGATTTAAGTGTCGATTTCAATTCAGATAATGTATATTTCATTTCAAACTCGAATAAAATCCTTTCGCTCGATTTAAATTTAAAAACGGTTTTTGTTGCGATAGATAATCCCGCTCCATCGTCGGTATTTTTCAACGGATATGCTTTCGATTACAAGAGTAGTATTCATTACGTTGCAAACGCAGGGAATTTTACAACGAATGGTATATTATATATATATGATATTTATGGTAATTTATCGGAGTCATTTACAATCGGCTATTCCCCGAGACGAATTTTAATTAATTCGCAGTAAATTAACAGAAAAAAAAATAGTTTTTTATTTATTAAGAGTAAACATCAATACATAATATAAGGTTTAAACCCCATATTTAATATTTCTTAAGCGTAGAAAATATCATTTATGATGCTTATTTTTATGTATGGTCGATATAATGAACAATATTGAAAAGGAGCCTGAATATTCTGTTTATCCGGATGGTGCGAAATTAGTTGGAGAAGCGGGTGAGGGGACATCTTTAAAAATATTTATCAGGGAATATATTCTTAATGATATAGACTCCTATTTATCCACTGATAAGACGAAGGAACTGGGCGGAGTTTTACTTGGTAATGTTTATAAAGACAGCGAAGGTAAAATATTTATCGTTATTGACGACATAGTAATTGCAAATTTTACAGTTGCGAATATTTCAAGACTGACATTCACTCACGAGACGTGGAATCAAATCAATCAGGATATTGAAAAAAATCACAAAGATAAAATAATCNNGTCATACAGTATTTCTTTCCTCTTACGATAAGTTTATACACGAAAACTATTTTAACCTGAAGTTCATGGTTGCATACGTGTATGACCCTGTGCTCCAGGACAGGGGATTCTTCTTCTGGCGTGAAAGCAATCTTGATAATTCTTCTTCATATTACATTTACGACAATAAAAAATTAAATTCCGATTTTAAAAAAAAATTTGAAGAACCGGAGATGCCGCCTAAGAAAAATAACATTACGGTCTTTTTAATAATTGTGCTGTTATTATTTAATATTATTTTAGCGGGATTTTTGATATTCCAGCATTTTCAGATTGATAAAGAAAATAAAACTAATGAAGATTTTAAATCCAGACTTTCGGAATTAAAAAATGAAATAACAAATCTTAATGCAAAATTAGAAGCGGCGAAGAGAACGAATGATTCTATTAATTATAATTCCGGTGAGAACGTTATAAAATACCAGGTAAAACCCGGTGACACGCTGAAAAAGATTGCGACGGAATTTTATAATGACCCTGAGAAAGTGAATTTGCTGATACGCTTTAATAATCTGAAAGATGAATACGATATTACGACAGGACAGGTGATAGGTATACCAACAAATAATTAATTACACGAAAAATCTAATTTAAATTATATCTTGAAACCCCGCGAAAGAAGATTAAATTCCGATTACGAAAAATTAAAAACAGAGTTTTTTAATCATCCGGATATTATTGTGGAATATGATAATGCAAATCTGAATGTTCCGGAAAAATATTTTATCACATATAAAAATATTAAGGGAATTAAACTTTCGAAAAATTCTACTGCGGAAAATAAAATTATCGAATTTATTTTTGAACACAAAATCGAGATATATCTGCATATTGATTACCCGAGAATGAAGCCGCAGTCTTATATTTTAACAGATATATTTCACCCGAACTTCAGAATGGCTCATCCTCACGATATTTGCATCGGAGATTTCTGGGCATCGGGCGAAACACTTGTAGATATTATATACCAGGTAGGTGATATGATTATGTATAAAAATTATAATGTTACGAATCCTTTGAACGGAATCGCAGCAAAATGGGCGCGAGAGCATCCAAACTTTTTTCCTCTTAATAATAAAGAACTTAGGCAGGGTGAAGTTGATATTTCAATTCATAAAGATAAAAACATCGATTTAAATTTGTAAATTATGATTTTACCATATAAAGGTATATATCCTGAAATTGACGAAAGCGTTTTTATTTGTGAAGGTTCACAAATAATCGGCGACGTCAAACTTGAAAAAGATGTCAGCGTTTGGTTCAATACGGTTGTAAGAGGGGATGTGAATTTTATTCGTGTGGGTGAAAGAACTAATATTCAGGATGGAAGTATATTGCACGTAACTTATAAAAAATATCCTCTGATTATAGGTAGTGATGTTACGATTGGTCACGGAGTTATATTGCACGGCTGTACTATTAAAGATTTTGTTCTGATAGGAATGGGAGCGATACTTCTGGATAATTGTGTTATTAATTCCAATTCATTTATTGCCGCAGGAACATTAATCAAGCAGAACTTCGAAGTACCGGAAGGTACACTGGTAGCCGGAGTTCCGGGAAAGGTCATTAGAGAGTTAAGTCCTGAAGAAATAGGAAAAATCAGACAAAGTGCAAGAAATTATCTGATGTATGTGAAGAATTATAAAGAAGCGGAAAAATAACTAAAGAAAATTATGAATTATGAATTATGAATGCTGAATTAAAAAGAAAAATAATTCAATACTAAATTTGTTTTAAGAAATATAAGCGTTCACAAACCCCGATAAATCGGGACACAAAGACCGTGGAGGACTTTGGGAACGAGGGTAAATAAAACATAAAAAAAAGAGTATCTGAAATTCAGACACTCTTTTGTATAAAAATTGAAACTATTATTACTTGGCATTTTTAATAATATCTAAAAAATCCTTTGCTTCATACGGAAGTTTTGATTCATACATCTTTTTTTCTTCATCGAGATTTTTGCTTACTTCACCGCTCTTATTATCATATTTTATTAATTTATCATTGTCAAAATAAAATTCCTTACCCATTCCAACATCTTTACCTTCTTTCACTTCAAGACCTTTATCTTTTATTGAGACAAAAACAAGTTTGCCATCCATAAGATAGAATTCTTCTGTTCTTTCACTAATACCTTTATGAGGATAAGCTTGAATTCTAACCAATTTATCACCATCACTGTATGCATCAATTTTTTCCCATTTCTGACGAATATCTTCAGTTATACCGGCACCTTCAAGTTTTATTACTTTTCTTGTAAGTTTATCGATCTTTGCTTCAGTATCTGAACGGGATTTTGTAATTTTCGAGACAATTTCATCGGTGTTAACTGTAACGGGCTGTTGTTCTACTTTAGTTTTATCCGGAGTGGTTTCTGTTTTCTGAGGTTCTTTATTACAAGACGAAAAAGATATAACCAAAACGAAAAGAAAAATGCTTAATGAGGGAATTTTGTAATTCATAATTTTGTTTTTAATTTTTTTAAATAAAATATTTTAGAGTAGCGCTATTTATTTGATACTTTTATATTATAAAATAAAAAATACAATGATAGAAATTAAAACCTGAATTATAAATTAAATTTGTAATTTTTAATAAAGATTATAGTATCCACTACTTTGTAAACAATAATTATTTATTAAAAATTCTATTGAGCTGATTCTATTTTTAAATTATCTGTTAATCATGAATGTGTTTGAAATTTTAAGTTAACCATATTTGTTTGGAATTTACTATAATTTTACAGCGATTGCAGGTCGTATAAAAATAAAATTAGTATTTATTTACTTCTTGCTTAAATTAAATATTATTTTTAAGTTGTAAATTGTGAGGAAGATAATTTCCATATTGCTGATTTCCACTCTTTTATTTGATGCGTTCGGATATATATTTGTATATCTCCAGGTAGGATTTTATTTTAAAAGTGACGCATTAATTAAAATCAACGATTA
>PNBM01000167.1 GCA_003135995.1 Ignavibacteriota bacterium
CGGCGGTATTTTTAAATATCCTTCCGGCGGTCCAAACTGGATTGAAATTAACAACGGACTGACAAGCCAGGATATCAGAGGTTTTGCATTTATAGGTACTAATATTTTTGCAGCTGCTTATCAGACGACGGCATTCCCGGGTGGAGTGTTTTTTTCAAGCAACGGGGGTAACAACTGGACAACTGTTAATAGCGGATTAACAATAAAAAGTCTTTTGACAATTACAAATATAAACAACAATCTATATGTTGGAACGACAATCGGCGGATTATTTATTAGTACAAATAGTGGTGCGAACTGGGTATTATCAAATTCCGGTCTGCCATCAACACTGAGTATTTATAAGATTCTTTATAAAGATTCGGCTGTTTTTGCCTCAACTTACGGAGACGGGGTTTATAAGTCTACAAATAACGGAAGTTCCTGGATGCGTTCTGATACCGGGTTAGCCGGCAATGCCCTTTATGTAAGTTCTCTTACAACTAACGGGAGTTATCTTTTTGCAGGAACAAATGCCGGTATATACAGGTCAAGTAACAACGGAGTATCCTGGTCAGTAGCAAACAGCGGTTTAACAAATTATTCAATAAATTGTATTTCCGGTTCTCCTGTTATTGCAAATGTTTATGCTTGTACTCACGGCGGCGGAGTATTTGTTTCCTCTAATTCAGGTTCAAACTGGACCGCGGTAAGTACCGGTTTGACTAATTTATACACAAATCCGCTTGCCTTTTTAAATGGAAATCTTTATCTCGGAACATACGGAGACGGAATATTTATGTCCCCTTCTACCTCAGTTTCATGGACGACGTTTAATGCGGGATTATTAAATGTCTCAATAAATGTTCTGTATAAATTTAACGGAATATTTTTTGCCGGCACACAGTCCAGTGGAGTTTTTTATTCGGCAGATGATGGCGCAAGCTGGATTTTATCAAATTCGGGAATAACCAATACATCAACATTAAGTTTTACTGATGACGGAACAAATTTATATTGCGGAACTTATGGTTCCGGAGTTTTTAAATCTGCAAATTCCGGTTTAAACTGGACTGCACTTGGAACCACAGGTTTAACAAATAAATCAGTTGCAGCTCTTTTAATAAAATCAGGAAATATCATTGCCGGAACATCAGTTAACGGTATATTTTTATCGAGCGACGGAGGAGCAACCTGGAATACAATAAATTCCGGATTGCCGACTCCACCGTTGAATGTCAGAGGTCTGACAATAGTCGGAAGCACGATATTTGCTTCACTTGCNNAACCAACGACGGTGCATTGTGGAATGCGGCAAATAACGGTTTACCTACAAACAAAAATGTAAATGCTGTAGAAATGAATGGAAGTACTTTGTTTGCTTTGGGAAACGATGTTTATATTTCTAATGATATGGGAAATTCATGGACTGTTGATACAGCCGGTCTTTCTAAAAAATATATAAGGAATATTTATTCAATCGGTAATACTGTATACGCAGGTTCGAACGGAGACGGCGTTTACATGCAATCCGGAGCAGGTACAACCTGGTCAAACTGGAGTGCTTTTAAAGACGGATTACCCGCACTTGCTGACGTAAGAGATTTAAATTTGGACGGTAATTTAATGTTTGCAGGTTTGTTCGGAGGAAGCATCTGGAAAACGTTAATAACCGATATTAAAAAAATATCTACCGAAGTTCCCGGAAATTATTCGTTATCGCAAAATTATCCAAATCCGTTTAATCCGAGCACGAATATTAATTTCAAAATTAAAGAAACAAAATTTGTAAAATTATCCGTTTATAATATCCTCGGTGAAGAAGTTGCTTCGCTTGTAAATCAGAAGCTCAGCCCCGGTAATTATAATGTAACTTTCGACGGTTCATCACTTTCGAGCGGCATTTACTTCTACAGGCTAATCACAGGTAATTTTAGCGATGTCAAAAAAATGACTTTAATAAAATAATATTTTTTAAAATAAAATTTCCGAGCTGATTATTTTTATAATCAGCTCTTTTTATTTTTATAAAATGAAAATAATTCATCTACTAAATATTTTCTTATTATCATTTTTATCAAACTCCTATTCGCAAATAGTAATTGATACTAATTTCGAAGGAAGCAATATACAGGTTTTACAAAATTCAGAAAATACAATAAAAGTAAAATCAATATTGAAAGGCGGTGATACACGTGCGATTACGTTTTTCTTTAAAGCCTCTAACGTAAATACAACTATTCCGTTTAATATCAAATTATTTACCATCGACCAGAACTATACTCCTTACTTACCTGCATACAGCTTTGATGCAATTAACTGGTACAGATTACAGGGCTTTTATTCGGGTGATTCAAAAATATATACGATTGCAAATCCGCAAAGTGTAGTATATTTTTCTCACGGTTATCCTTACTTATATTCACAAATGTTAAATTATCTTAACGGAATATCTGCATCACAATATGTTAGCATAAGTGATATCGCACAAAGTGAGCAGGGACGAAATATTAAGTTAGTAAAAATCACCGAACCTTGTTTAAGTGATTCCGGAAAATATTCTATCTGGGTAATCGCAAGAAATCACGCATTCGAATCGCATTCAGATTATGTGATTGAAGGCCTGATGAATTTTTTAATTTCCAATGATGTAAAAGCAAAGACATTACGGCGTCAGGCGATTATTTATATCGTTCCGATTATGGATGTCGATATGGTTTTTCATGGCGGTTCAGGAAAAGACCAGAATCCCGTGGACTTTAACCGCGATTGGGATTCACCATCATACTGGATTGCTGTGATTGCCGTTAAACAGAAAATTATTCAAACTTCCATTTCGAATCCATTAAAAATATTTCTCGATAGCCATGACCCGTTCCCCGCTGATGAGAGCAGCCTGTTCGTTTATAGTGTTGATAGCACAGGAATTAAATCACAAAACCTTAATTCGTTTATATCTATGTTTCAGAGCAATGCGGGTTATAACATAGACAGATTAGAGCTCTATCCAACCTCAGGACAATCTTCCACAAAATGGGTGGATTCTGTTTTTACCGATATTGAATTTTCAATATCTATTGAAACGGGATGGGTTAGCAGAACTGATAATGTGCAATGGACGATTCCTTTATATAAATTAAACGGAGAAATGGTTGGTAAATCTTTTAGTGATTATATAAGCAATATTATACGCCCCGGTGATATTATTATCGATAATACGGATTCATCAAATGTAATTATTAACGGACAGTGGGTTTCAAGCACTTACACACCCGGCTTTTGGGGCATTAATTATATTCACGATAATGATGAAGGTAAAGGGACTAAGAACGTTAAATATATTCCACAAATAATTTCATCCGGGGATTATGAAATTCTATTGCGATGGACTTCAGGTACAAACAGAGCAACCAATGTTCCGGTTCATATTAATTATAATAATGGATTTTCGGATTTAATTTTCAATCAGCAAATAAACGGAGGAAGATGGGTTTCAGCAGGTATCTATAATTTGTATTCGGGCAATAACGGCAATGTAATAATTAAAAATGACAACACTACAGGATATGTTATTGCCGATGCTGTGAGATTTTCAAAAAGAAATTTATCCACGGTAAGTATAAAAAATCTTTCTGAAAAAATTCCGGCTAAATATACATTAACGGCTTATCCGAATCCGTTTAATCCGACTACGATTATAAAATTTCAGATTAAAGATTCAAGATTCGTTACGCTGAAGGTTTATGATATACTCGGAAGAGAAGTTGCTGCGCTTGTTAATGAGTTTAAAAAAGCCGGAACGTACGAAACCCAATTTCCCGACAACTCAGTTACCAATAATCAACTCCCCGGCGGAATTTATTTCTGCAAACTGACTGTAGATAATCACACCGAAACTATTAAGCTTGTGGAATTAAAATAAACTAATCACTTTAAAATTTTATTCCACAGTCACACTCTTTGCCAGATTCCTTGGCTGGTCAACATTACAGCCGCGTGCTGCAGCAATGTAATAAGATAAAAACTGCAATGGAATCACATTAATTATCGGTGCAAAAATTGCAAGAGTTTTCGGTACTCTTAAAACATAGTCGGCATATTGATTTATATTTTCATCTTCATCATTTGCGATTGCAATAATTTTTCCTTTTCTTGCTTTCACTTCTTCTATATTGCTTATAATTTTATCGTAAGTTCTGTCGAGCGGTGCGATAAAGACAACCGGCATATTTTCATCAATCAATGCAATAGGACCATGCTTCATTTCTGCAGCAGGATATCCTTCGGCATGGATATAGGAAAT
>PNBM01000181.1 GCA_003135995.1 Ignavibacteriota bacterium
CAAGTTTGTCAAGTTTATCAAGTAAGAGCAAGAACGAGCTACGTAACGCAACATTTATGTTGCGGAAAATTTTATTGATTAAAATTTTCTTCGATTTAACTGAAAATAAAAAAATAAATCGCTGTAAAATCAATCTTTGAGTGCGAAAAATACTGAAACAAAACTGAAGAAAGGATGAAGAGACACTGAAAGAATTCAGAAGTAATACTGAAAATACTCTGCAACGAAACTGATTTAAAACTGAAGTTTTCATGATTCCTGATTTTGTTTTACTGTTTCAGAATTTTGTTTATTTGAATCTATTTTTTGCTTGTACTCTTCTTCGCGTTGTTTTTTAGATTCATTATACATTAAACTTGTATATGAATATAAATTCATAATTTCTGTGTCCTGTGACGGAAAATCAAAAAGTTTTTGCATAATATTATATTTCCATTTAAGAAGATGAGTAAGGGGCTGTGCAGTATAATCTTTTTCCTGCAACGCCGTTTCAATTTTCTTCAATTCCTGACCGAGAATTTTAAACTTATGAAATTCAGTTAAATTAAGAGAGGCGAGCAAATTTTCTCTTTCAACACTTTTCAAAAATTTAATTTCAGGTTCAAATTCCTTTGACCAGAAATAAAGGGAACGTTCGGATATTTTAAGGGTTTTAGCAATTTCCCGGTACGAATGACCTTTTGAGCGAAGCTCGATAAATTGTTTTTTCTTGTTTAAGTTTTTCATATCATTGATTTTTAATATTTAACCACAGATTTACACTGAAAAAAACTGATGGTCACAGATTTTTTTTAATGTTTAAGAGCAAAGATCAAAATCTTAACCACAGATAAACACTGATTTATACAGATAGTCACTGATTTTTTTTAATGTTTAAGAGCAAAGATCAAAATCCTGACCACAGATAAACACTGATTTATACAGATAGTCACTGATTTTTTTTAATGTTTAAGAACAAAGATCAAAATCTTGCCCACAGATTTACACTGATAAAACTGATATTCGCTGATTAGAACTCTGACACGAATTTCACGAATTGTCACTAAATTATATTTTCAAAGTGAAATCAGCGGCAATATTCCTTTTTTTCTACATCAGTTAAGCCTTCGTCGTTATTGAGTTTTAGCTGGACCTCGACAATCTGAGGTTCGTTATCGACTTCAACTTTCGGTTCATCATTCCAACCGAAACGGCATTTCATAACGAAAATCCATAAATCCTGTTTAAAAAATTCAATATTTTCTTTAAGGGCATTAGAGGCAAGAGATTCCCAGAATTTAAGTGAAGCACGTTTTGCCATTTCAATTTTATGAATAAGATTTTCATTTTGTGCGAATTCTTCGAGTTGAGAAAAATCGCAGGGAACGAAGGATTTTTCAGAAAATCCTTTTTGAAGATGTTCACAATAGGGCTTAATAAGATTTTTAAGATTCATAAGATTTTAAGATTTAAGATTAAAAAAAGATCTATACCACAGAGAAACATAGAAAATAATGAAATAGAGAAATGGTGAAATAGTGAAGTAAGAGCAAAAACAACCGAATGGTGTTGAAGATAACTGTTTAACTCTAATATATTATTTTTAAATTTCATAATAATAAATTTCAAAATTTTCTAATGTAAAATTAGAAAAAACGGATTGGAGTAGTGTTTATATTGACAATTATTTGAGGAAGTCAGGCGGGGCGTGGGTTCCGGCGAATTTCATCTTTTTGCACCCCCCTATATTTGGGAATCTTTTATTGAAAGAATAATGGCTGGAATGCAGAGCGGATGCGGAATATTAATATATTTTACAAAATGCATTTTTGGGGTAAAACTTGTGTAAATGGATAGTTTTATCCAAATATAACTGGCATTAAATTATTGATAAAACAAACCTGATAAAACAGAATCCCGATGAATCGGGATGCAAAAAACGCAAATGGGAAATTGGAAAATGGTAAGAGCATAATGCGTGAAACGTGTCCCGATAAAAAGAATCGGGATGCAAAGAACGCAAAAGATGAAACGTGAAAGAGAGCAGAAAAATAGAAAATGGAAAATTGGAAAATGGTATGAATATATTTAATTGATGTTTGTTGTTTGTAATGCTAAAGAACGGCTAACATCAACAACGGCAGGTAATAAGAAACTTGTTTTTATTAATATATGTTATTAATTTTACAAATGTTACAAGAGCACAAAAAATTATATTTTTCTTATTGATATTTCTTAAAATAAGAGTTATCTTTGTATTGAAAGCTGTCTTATTACCATAATTCGCTTCATGCGATGGATACCAGTACTGGTACGGGTGTAAGAGGGCTTTTTTCATTATATATTGAATTTTGATGCTTTAGAAATATCAAATACATTTTCGTTATTATATAACGTTTCTCCTTTTTCATCATAGATATCAATAATTTCCGTATATTTTTTTATTACAGCTTTAAAAAATCTATCTTCTCCTTTTATTAAATATCGTTGTAAAGCCCACAATAAATAATCAATAATACTCATTTCCGAAGTAACGCTACTTTTAACAACGTGACAATTATATTTTAAATTTTTATTTACTCCGCTTATTCCTTTTTCAACAGCTTTCTCAAAACGATGCATATTACTTTTTTTTCTTTGAGATAAATACAATTCATATTCAATGTCGTCATCAGAAATTTTTCCTTTTAAAAGATGATGAAGAACATCAAAATAAAATTCGCTTGGATTATTATTATGTTTATTATTAAAAATTTCCAATTCCTTTCTTCCGATTACAACAAAAGTCTCATAATTATCAGTATCTCTTAATTTTTCAAAAAATTTTGCTCTTACGTCAGGAAAATCATCTTTAGCATGTAAATACCAGCCGGCTTTTTTAACAGAATTAATAGTATTATACAGAGGATCGGTTAATATATTGCTTTGAAATTTCGTGATTTCTTCCCATAATTTTCTCCTATTATCAGTAATAATCATTCCTATTAGCAATAGAGGCTGATAGCCTTTTGTACCTATCATCAATTTTTTTCCGTTGCTATAAAATTCGGGGTCGCCGCATTCGTCGATGAAGATGTACTTTTTATTATGGGAATCTTCTTCTTTCATTAATGAAATTTATTAAATTTATATCTAAAATTAATTATAAATAATAATGAATCTTTTAATTTATAAAAACAAATTGAGTTATATAATAAGATAACCCGAGATATATAATCAGCTGAAGACCTTCAATATAAAAAAATTTATGCTACATTTGGCATTTCGCTGTAAGTTTTGCCGTTGAGTTCGCGACCGTTAGCTTTTTTATTCATACCGCCCCACTGTTTAAAGAAGAAAGCAACATTATTTTTTACGCATTGTAGATGAATTTCTTCAACCCAGGATTTTTCTATTTTTCTTGATTTAGTACCGGATTCACCGCCGACTATTACCCAGTCAATTTTATTTAAATTTAAATTCGGCAGAGAGCCGAGAAGAGGTTCGAGAGATAAAAATTTTATTTTTGCCTGAGTATTTGCGAGATGCAAAATTCTATTTTGAACTTTTTCATTTTCGACAGAAACACCCATCCATATATTATCAGACCAGTTCAAAAAAGGAGACAACTCTTCGAGACGTTCTGCTCTTTTTGTTAAAACCTGAAAAATATGCTGAGGGCAATCATTCATAACTTTGAATACTTTTTGTATGAATTCCAACGGAACTTTTTCGTGGAACAAATCGCTCATACTATTTACAAAAATCTTATGAGGTTTTTTGAGTTTTTTAGGAAAGTCAATAACATCGGGATGAAGTGTAAGTTTAAATCCGTTCTGATATTTTTCAATTCCCATACCTTTCAGTCGTTTAGAAAACGCTTCGGCATAGCAATTCTTACATCCGGCAGAAACCTTATTACATCCCGTCGTCGGATTCCAGGTTACTTCAGTCCATTCGATTTTACTTATAGACATAAATTTAATTTAATTCAATTATAACTTCATCAGGAAAAGTTTTACCTCTTCTTTTACATTTATTCGATTTGATACAATCAACTTTAATAAATGAATTCTCTTCCGCATATTTTAGAGCTTGTTTTAAATGTTTTACTAAATAAGGTGTATCATTTTCAACAAATAATCTCAAATCAACTACTTTATATTTTCCTTTTATAAACTTTGATTTTATAATATTAAATAACTTTTCATCATGCGAATCAGTAAATAACATTTGCTGATTTTCATCAGTTTCATCAGAAAACCGAAAACTACCACCAGAATCAACTTTCCACATGGCCTCTTTCATACGCATATGACCTGTTGGATGATTCGTAGCAAAGAATAAATAATAAATCGGTTTACTATGTTCATCACTCATTAAGAAATATCTGACAAATTTAGCATTTTCTGACAATTTTCCTTGATAAAACTTTCTAATTTCATCACGTCTTTCCTTCCATTTAGGAATTAAACTTATTATATCTTCCGAATCAAATAATTCTGTCATTGTACTTTCAACATTTTCAACTTCAAGAAATCTGTTAATAGAATCAATCATAAAAGTTATAAATACTTCAACTTTAGGCATTGCTAATAATCTCTTTATTAATTTAAAAGGTATACCTTTAAATCCAAATGGATCGATAAAAGCAAAAGTCGGCGCTAAACTACTTCCATCTTTATCTAAACTATTTAATAATTCTGTTAAATATTTATCATATTCATCATTTGCAATATGAATATTAAAATGATCGGGATAAGTTCGATTTTTTATTTCGCTTATTAAATATTCATATCTTTCTTTATCTTTTTCAATGAATATAAAATTAAATTCACCTTTTAAATCTCGTGTATGTGCCTTTACTAAATCCAATACTAATATTGGTGAACCGATTTCTCCGTCTGAATATTTTCCAGGACCTGCAAAACCATCAATATAATTCAACCGTTTATCAAATCTATTTAATATTGGATACCAAGCATTTAGATAATTTTTTAAAATTGCATGTTTGGCTTTTGTATGGGGTTCTATATTCCATAGAGTTGAAGTTATTGTAGACATTTGTTATAATAAATTAATAAAAAATAATTTCTTTGATCCTCAAAATACATTAATAGCCCATACTATTTTAAGGTAATATATTGTTAAATAAAAATCAACATTATTATTCTACTCTTATTTCATTAAATCTTTAAAATTGTAATATATTTATTTATATACGAAAATAATTCATCGGTTATTATTAAAAAAATATTATTTGTATATTCGTAAACATAACAATAGAGCTCTTATTTAATTGATAATAAATCTTTTTACAGGTAATTTTTCTATAATCTTTCAAATATACATCTTTCTAATTCGATAAAAGTTGAAGTATCTTCCGTAATTAATGTAGAAAGATTTAATTTAAATTTTTCTGAATTTACATTTGTATTAATACTACAAAAATTTTTAACTCTTGGGGTTTCATCTTTAATATTCTGATTGTTTAAGTCTGTTATAAAATTGTTATATTCTTCTTCTTTAAATGTTAAACTATTAATACTGCAATATTTTTTTAATATCTCCATATCAAATAAATAATTTTCAATTTCCCATCTTTTTAAAACACGATGATTTTTAGGATTATTATTTAAATAAATTTGCCTATCCTTTTCTGTATTTAATCTACCCGAAGAAATATCTCTGTCTTTTAAAACAAGTATTTCCATTTCATTTAATACTTTAGTAAGTATAGCAATTGCAATATCACTACGTTGATCCAATTCGGTATTCCCACCACTAGATACAAATAAAGTTTCAGGATATTTTTCAGAAAATATATTATTATAAACTTTTGCATCAAAACCATTCTCCTCTCCATCTACTCCTGGTTTATCTTTACCTTCACAATAAATAATTCTTTTTGGACTTATTAACCCTGATAAATCCTCTAAAGCAGTGAAAAAAATCCTCTGCCAATTTTTTCTTGTAGTTTTAATGGGGATTATTGTTTGGATCCCAGTAAAATAATCTTTTTCTGAAAAATCTAGAATTTGAGATTTGTCTTTTAATTCTTCTTGTAATGCGCGTAAAAATCCAATACTATATGTACTAAACCAAAGTTGACAATTATTAGGTATTAATTTTTCAATTTCTATAATTAATTTCCTTTGAATTGCTGTATTTATGTGCAATTCCGGTTCATCAATACAAAAGACAGTATCATTAAATTCTTTTGTTTTAACAATTAAATCTATAATTATATCTACAACTTCCTTTTCCCCTGAAGAAAGATTAGCAAAAGGAAAATTTTTAACATTACCCTTTTTGAAATAAAACTGTCCTTTGCCTTCCCAAATATTCCCCAAATCATAAATTTCAATATCCAAAATTTTCGAAAGGATTATATTTATATGATCTATTAATTCTTTTCGAACTTGAGCCCCAGTTTTAGATCCTGCAAAATATTCCGAATATGACGCGCCTAATAATCTTTTGTAATTAGATTCTAGTCTCGAATCTAAAGCAATTGAACTACACGGTTCATCCTGTGTGTTGAAAATAGTTGGCATTGCTTCGATATGTTGAACCTTAATTTTTGATGTAAATCTATAAGAAGTTCTTATATAGAAACTTTTTCTATCATAGCTTTCTGGAAGTGTTGTGACCTGTATTGATTCATTTTTATTATAATTTGTTTTCCTTTTTTTCTCATCTATATAAAAAAAAGCTTTTGAATAAAAGTGAACATCTTCTTGTTTTGGAGAAAATTTATAATTTTTTGACAATTCTTCAAATGCGTCAAAAATAGAACTCTTGCCACATCCATTTGGTCCAATTAATGCAACAACTTTCTTTGGATAATCACCTAAATCTATAGTTAAATCATCAAATCGTTTAAATTCCTTTAAATGTAAATTCTTTACTCTCATAATAAATATATTTGCTTAATATATTTTATTTTAAAATTTTATTATTTACTAATTCTTCACACTTCTTTAATATTTGAAGTTTATCGTTAAATGGAAGTTCATCAAAATCGGGAACACTTGAACCAATTACTTTTACTGGTCCATTACTTGTAATTATATATCCTGGATCGCCTTTCATTTCAATTAAATTAAAATGACTACCACAATTTTTACAATAAATATCTGATAACTCGTGTGGAGGTTTCCAATGGTTTGTAGTTCCACACATACATTTCAAATCTATTATTTTATTTGAAGCAATTAAACCCTCAACAATAAAAAAATAATATTGATTATTTCTTGTCTTTAAATCTTTGATAATTTTAGAAATAATATCATTAATTAAACTTTGGTATTTGATAAAAACATAATTTTCAAAAACTTTATTTAGAGAACAAATAATTGATGGAAGATAAATATTTGCAAAAAATTTAGTCGCGGTTTCAAGAATTTCATATTTAAGCTCGGAAAAATTTTCTGTACTTGGAAGATAAGGGCTAATATCATCACCAAAAATTACCTCTGCTCCAGCGGAAGTTGAAAAGAATGTAGAAACATATCCAATATGAGTGAATTCTGAAGAAAAACTAAAAAGATTTTTTATTTCTTCTTTAAATCCAACATCTGCTGTTAATCCCAAGTTGTCAAAGAGAAAATCAACTTTTTCCCCATATGTCTTTTTTTCACATTTTGTTATAGCAGATTCTTGTCCTCGGATTCTTTCATTATAATTAAGATTTTCAAACTCAGTTAATGAATTATGAATCGCGGAATTAAAAAGGGCTGATCGAATTGATTTTGTTGCATATTTATTAAAACTATTTAAAGAAGTTAAAACCTGGAAATTTGTTGATTTTGGGTCTAATAATGTAAGTTTATATGAATCAGTTACTAAGCTGTCAATAAACTGTCTTGCCGATGTTACTAAGTTATTAAAATCAAGAAAGGTCCTTTTAAGTTTTCCGACATCTTCAATATTTATTCCTTTTCTATCATCAGGTTGGGTAAAAGTAATAAATTTCTCAATAATGCTTATATCATTAAGCAAAATTCTCGGAATGATAGTTCTAAAATAATAAAAAGGTCTTGTATTATCTTTAAAGTCATTATTTACAGAGATATCATTTTTAAGTTCGTTAATGCATCGATCTTGAATTATATTTAATTTATTAATACTCCAAACAAATAAATCATTAACATATTTTATATTATTGCATAAAACTTCATAATTGTTTAATGCTGCCGAAGATTTTCTTTCGGATAAATTTTCTGCAATATTTTTTAATATATCTAATTCATTCATAATAATGTTTTATAAAAAAATTATTTTTAAGTAAATTAAAGTTTTATTAATTCAAACTTATTTCTTTAATATTTTTACGAAATATTTATAATTCTAATTACCTAAATATTATCAGGGATTTTCCAAACTTGTATTTATTAATTAAATAAATATTTATTATTAAAATCTTTCCAATAAACAATTTAAATCAATCAATTCAAGACTTTCGTCGTTTTCAGAAAAATAATTAAGATATATTGATACCGGTATTGCAATTATATCTAACCAAATATTATCAGTTCTTAATTCTAAATAATCACGAATCCATTTATAATTTTCTTCTATCTCTTTAAAACCTTTCTTTTTTTTCAAATAACCACAAAGATTTATTGACTCTAACCAATCATCACAAATAAATCCTTGTCTAACTTGAGGAAGAGAAAATAATCTTATACGGCGAATTTCTTTTTCAAGTTTAGTGACAAATCTGACAGGAATTTTTTCGTATTCATTATATCCTAATTTTACTGCCTCTATAAAAGCTAATAATCTTGATTTATCAATCGTGTAAATATTATTATTCTTATATATTACTTTTATGGGATTAAATTCAACAAAATTAAATTTATTTGATTTTATTTTATCTAATATGAAATCATAAGAATCAAATACATTAGATATATTATCAATGCATTCTTTTTCGTTAGGATAACAATAAATATCTTTTACAGGAACCTCTTTATACCAATTAAGTATTGGATAACCATTTTCATCTTTAGGAAGATCATTAATAGAGATATTATTATTTTCTGTATATTTATTTTTTTCTCCATCACAAATTTTTTCAAAACCGGCGCAAAATGTTTTCCAATAATACATTTGTTTATCAAAATCATACTGAAAATCCATCATCGGATTTAGATAATTCAATTCTTCAATTTGCTTTTCATTCAAATATTCAAAAGCCCAAATCATTAAATTAAATAATAATTAAAAGAATTCTATAAATTAAACAAACTCATTTGGTCGTTTTTGTTGAGTTGCCAGTGGTCGAGACCTTCGTGAACGGCGATGTCTTTTAAGACATTGAGAATGGTTTGATGTTCCGGTGTGACACCGTTTTTGAGTAAAGGCATAATGTTCAATACAATATCATCAAGAGTCGGTTTTTTATTCTCAATTTCCTGACGTCTAAGATATGATATTAAATAATTTTTTATACTATAGTTCAAATTAAATTTTATGTTGATTAATATTGAATAAATTCTGGTACGAGCATTAATTGTCATTGAGTTGATATGTGCATCTATTGTTCCGGGTTTAAGTTTAGGATAGTTTTTATTAAACCAATTTCGGATTTTTTCACGATTGAATTTTTCGCCTTTTTGGATATTTTCGGA
>PNBM01000023.1:0-381 GCA_003135995.1 Ignavibacteriota bacterium
GTATTTTTATCTACAAATAATGGCTCAAGCTGGAATACAGTTAATAGTGGTTTAATAAGTCGGGATATTTATGCCTTTGCAGTTTCGGGAACAAACATTTTTACAGGAACAAACGGCGACGGAGTATTTTTATCGACAAATAACGGCACCAGCTGGACTACCATTAATAGTGGATTGACAAATCTACAAGTTAATGCGTTTGTGTTATCGGGAACAAACATATTTGCAGGGACAATGGGTGGAGTATTTTTATCAACGAATAATGGCTCCAGTTGGTCTGCAGCAGGTTTAACGAATAAATTGGTTTTGTCATTCGCATTATCGGGAACAAACCTCTTTGGAGGGACTGAAGCCGGGATATATTTATCAACAAATAATGGT
>PNBM01000023.1:406-2681 GCA_003135995.1 Ignavibacteriota bacterium
CTACAAATAATGGAACAAACTGGTTAAATAAAAATCAGGGTTTCATCGCTATTCCTTCCATCGTTTCTTTATCAATATCAAACAGTTATATTTTCGCAGGAACAAATGGTCAGTCCGTCTGGAAACGATTGTATTCAGAAGCAATAGTGATAAAACAAATTTCCGAACTTGTTCCGTCATCATATTCATTACAACAAAACTATCCAAATCCATTTAATCCTTCTACAAAAATAAGATTTGATTTACCAAAAAGTGGCTTTGTGAAACTTGTAGTATACGATGCTCTTGGTCGGGAAGTTGAAACACTTGTAAATGAAAAGCAAACAGCGGGAATTTATGAAGTTGAATGGAATGCATCGCAATATCCAAGCGGAGTTTATTTTTATAGATTGATTGCAGGTGATTTTACAAATACGAAAAAAATGGTATTGCTGAAATAAATATAGTTATTGTTGGCGCTAAAAAACAGGCTAACACCAACAACGGCAGAAACATTACTAAAAATATATTACTTGATTTTACAAACGGAAATCGTGAAATTTCAATAACGAATATACTCGCAATCTCGTCTTAGATTCGTATGCTCTGTTAAAGTAATATTATAAATTATCATAAACTGTTATATCTCGTTCTTAAAAAAAAAAGAAGAATGATGAAATAATTAAAAGAAATATTTGATGAGAATTGAAACGAATTTATACATATTTCATGCATATTATTACCAAACTGATTTGGGAATGAATAAATGAATTGTTTAAATATTTATTATAATCTTTATGAATAAATTTATTATAGTTTTATTCTTTATCCTTTTCCACTTTCTCGATTCTTTTGCTCAAATTCAGCAAGTTTGGATGCAAAGATATAATTCTTATAACAGTACTGACGATAATGCATCTGATATGTTTATAGATTCTTCGGGAAATGTATATATTACTGGATGGAGTGCAGGAGTTACTACATTAAAATATAATCGGGATGGACAGCTTGTTTGGCACAATTTAATAGATGATTTATATTTACGTCCACTTAAAATAGCATTATCGAAGTCAGGAAAAATTTATGTATCCTGTATAATTGATGGAGGATGGTGGGTTTTAATTAAATATGATAGCTCGGGAAATTTTATTTGGTCGAAAGAATTTAGAAATGGTATCGGTTCTGTAAACGATCCCACCGCATATTTATTGGATGATGACGAATATAGTTATATAGCAGGAACAATCTGGAACTCAGGATATAAAAAAGTTGGGTTTGTAAAATATGATAGTAGTGGAAGTTTAATATGGACAAAATATTACGAATATGCTTATGAGGGTTATTTAAATAGTGGAGCATCTATTGTCATGGATGGTTATAAAAATATTTATATTGGAGGATATTTAAATGTACGCCCAGTTACTATATGTAATTCATTGTTAATAAAATATAATCCTGCCGGTGAGCAATTATGGTCTAAGATTTATGATACTTCTGTTTATATTTCTAACCAACTTGTTAAATTAATATGTGATAAACAAAATAATGTTATAGCTGGATTGTTTGTCACAGATAGTTCGACTCAACAATTTCGTGTCGCAACTATTAAATACTCAAGTCAAGGAGGCTTAATTTGGAATAAACATTTTGTCGGACCGGCAAATCTTGATTTTATAAAAGACATAAATTCGGATATATATAGTAATATTTATGTTCTTATAAAATCTGGTTCAAGAACTTATGGTGGATATGAATATAGTAATCTAAAATATGATTCTTCTGGCAATTATGTTTGGGAAAGAAGATATACAGGCAACGATATTTTAAATGAGGATTCCCCTTTTTGTTTATATATAGATACTCTTTGTAATTCATACATAACTGGTAGCACCGTTTCTATAAAATATAATTCAATTGGAAATCTTTTATGGATTGTAAATAATAAAACATGGACAAATGAATATAGTAATTTAGGTAATGTTATAAAACTCGATAGATTTAATAATATTCTTATTTTAGGAAGTGGATATTCATCTTTATCAAATAGTGATGATATTCTTACAGCAAAATATTCTCAATCTGTCGGAATCATTAATCAGAATCAAATTGCTAATAAATTTAAACTATTTCAAAATTATCCGAATCCGTTTAATCCGACGACGAAGATAAAGTTTGATATTCCTGCTCTTGGTTCCCCCCTTGGAAGGGGGGCAGGAGGGATGACAGTTCTTAAAGTTTATGATATACTCGGAAAAGAAATTGAAACACTTGTGAATGAAAAATTAAATCCCGGAAC
>PNBM01000328.1:0-3325 GCA_003135995.1 Ignavibacteriota bacterium
CCCGCTTGCAAGCGGAGTGTATTATTATAAACTTCAGGCAGATGAATTTTCGGATGTGAAACGGATGATACTCATTAAATAGTAAAAAAGCGAAATGGCGAGATTGTGATTTGTATTCTGTGTGTACCGATTTATCGGGATAGTGAAATATATTAATGCAGAATTTTATAATTCATAAAACAATCAATAATCGATTTTTAATTCTTGTTTTTTGAATGAAGTTTATTTACATTTATTAATAAGAAATACAATCTATTTTCTATAGAAATTGTATTCACTGTCTCAGAATTCTTAAAATGTCCTTTTATAAAGAAATTTAGAAAGGAAACAAAATGAAAAAGATAATTTTTACTTTTTTATTATTACTACTTTTAATAAATATTTCCAATTCTCAATCAGGATGGTTCATCCAACAAAGCGGAACGACGAATAATTTCTTTGATTCTTATTTCTTAAATTCAAATACAGGGTGGATGGTAGGCTACGCGGGAACAATTCAAAAAACTACTAATGGCGGTACAAATTGGTTTTCTCAGNNGGAAATAACTGGATGTTGCAAACTCCATCATCTATTTATTTGCTTTGGGGAATATTTTTCATTAATAATCAAACCGGCTGGAGTTGTGGCTGGCACGGTACGATTATAAAAACTACTAACGGTGGCACTAATTGGTTCTCACAAAATATTGACACAGTAAATGAATTATATAGAGTACAGTTCATAGATATTAATACAGGTTTTATAGTCGGAACTAATGGTGATATAATGAAAACGACAAATGGGGGATTAAATTGGAATCATTATCCATTAGGTATATCTACCTGGTTGAGATGGATTTACTTTCCAGTTAGTACTTCATCAAGTTTGACCGGATGGATAACCGGTAATAATGGATTAATATTAAAAACCACAAATTCCGGGAATAATTGGCTTACGTTATCAAGTGGAGTTTCAAATAATTTAGGGGCTGTATTTTTTAATAATAATATGACAGGTTGGATTGTTGGAAATAGCTCCGGTGCTTTGCTTCTTAAATCTAACAATGGTGGTATTAACTGGATAGTTCAGCAGACTGGAGCGACTTCACAATTAGGTCCTGTTTTTTTTACAAATATTAATACAGGTTGGATTTCGGGTTATAGTGGTTTAATAATGAAAACTACAAACGGAGGTCTGGCTCTTCCTGCTGCACCTGTTTTGATATCTCCTCCGAATTATTCTACAAACATATCTCTTACACCACAACTCGTTTGGAATTCGGTGCCTGATGCTAATTATTATTATATTCAACTATCTCCTGTTTCAAATTTCTCGGTTATAGCGGATTCTGCTACGATTTATAATACCCAATATTCTGTGCCCCCGGGCAAACTTTTAAATTCTACAACATATTTCTGGAGGGTTAATGCAACAAATGTCGTCGGAACCGGTCCCTGGTCAGGTGTATGGCTGTTTTCCACAGTGTTGTCTTCAGGCATTTTAAATTATGCTTCCGGTATTCCTGATGAATTTAAATTATATAATAATTTTCCAAATCCCTTTAACCCCGTTACAAAATTCAGATTCGATGTTCCCAGGTCAGGATTTGTTGAATTGAAAATTTATGACGCACTTGGTGCTGAAAGAGCTGTTTTAGTTAGTAATCAGCTAAGCCCGGGAAAATATGAATTTATGTACACAGCAGGAAATTTAACAAGTGGTGTATATTTCTATCGGCTGATAACGAAAGATTATATGGAAACAAAACGAATGATTATTCTGAAGTAATATTTTTTAAATAATTAAATTTTATAAATCTCCCGCCGGAAAATCATTATAAAACAGCGGGAGATTTTTTATTTAAAAAACACCGCATCAATCTGTAAAATCCTGCCTGACTGTTTGCTCACAAATGCTGGTTCCATTCCCCATAATTCAAATCCTTTTTGAATAATCATTGAATATATATGAGGGAACAATGCCTGACCTTCATATAATTTCACGAGAGAAGATTCAACTAAAAGCCCCTTTACATTTTTTAAAAATTCATTCGCGCCTTTCAGGATTTTTTCTTCAAAACCCTGTGTGTCTATTTTTAAAAAAATATTCTTTGAATCTTTAATAAAATCCTTTCCTATCGTATCGAGTTTATATACTTTTACTTTCTCTTCTCCTTTGTAAACGGATTCCGGTGCGGCGTCGGTATGAGCCTCGAGAATATCAAGCGCAGAACTGCTTAAAGTGTTTTCTGAAACATGAATTATTATCTCTCCGTTTTCTTCTCCTATGGCGCAGCGTTCAGCGACTTCCCAGTTTGGATATTTTTTACTTTTTTGTATTAAAATTTTATAAGTTGATGTGAGCGGTTCAAATGAAACAATTNNCCAATTCTGAAAACTGACCTTCGTTAGCTCCGATATCAAAAATTAAATCAATCTTATTATGAGAAAGTTGTTTCATTAGTATTTCTTCGTCTGTCATCTTAACATCTACTCCGAATCTGTTACCGAGTTTTCTGAGCAGCATTTCGGATTTAATCTTATATAATTTTAAATTTGCCATATCTATAATATCCTTCGGTTTTTAATAATGTGTATTATGAATTTAAATGCCAGTATTATATGGTTAAAAATAACATGAAATATATTAAAATATTTGCTTAATATTTTCCACCTTTCAAATAAAGATTTTATTGTATTTTTTCTTGAATATCCTCCCATCAGGAACTTTGATAATATCNNCACTTTTATTGTCCAGTCTATATCGGCTACGTGTTTATATTTCAAATCATACTCCGGAATAATGCTTCTTTTTACAATTAATGACTGGTGTGTGATAATCATTCCGTCTATCATATTTTTCCACGTCAGATTTTCGGGAGGAGTTTTTAATTTTCGCCTTCCGAAACTCTGACCGTGCTCATCGAATAATTCTGTGTCACCGTAAAACACATAGGCTGTTTCCGATAAACTAAATATTTTTTGAATTGTATCGTTCGAATAAATCATATCTCCGCCGTTAAGAAACCAGATGTAATCACCTGTTGCGATTTTGATTCCCTTGTTCATCGCATCATATATTCCGTTATCTTTCTCACTTATCCATTTATAAATAATGTCTTCATTTTGTTTTATGATATCGAGCGTTCCGTCCGTCGAACCGCCGTCAATCAGTATGTATTCTATGTAAGCATAATTTTGACTNNCTGTTATTTGTTAAATGTTCTGATTACACACCCGGATTAAACTCTGCGGAGTTTTTATTTCGGGTTACTTTTTTTCTGCAAATATAAAATCCCTGCGGGATTTCATTTAAAATTTTAAATTTTTATTTTTTTATTTTTTT
>PNBM01000328.1:3333-4579 GCA_003135995.1 Ignavibacteriota bacterium
TTTAATTCTTAATTCTTAATTTTATTTTGAATCTCTTTATAAAATTCTAATGTCTGGTCAGCGCATTTCTGCCAGCTGAAGTTCTTTTCCCTTTCAAATCCTTTTTCAACTAAATTATCTCTTAAGTTCGAATCTTCCAATACCAATAATATTTTTTCTGTTAAATCTTTTGAATCGTCAGGTTTAAAATATAAAACCGCATCTCCGCCTATTTCGGGAAAACAACTTGCATTTGAAGCGATAATAGGACAGCCGTAATGCATAGCCTCAAGCAGCGGAATTCCGAATCCTTCATAAAGCGAGGGGTAAACGAATACAGACGCATATTTATAAGCATTCGCTAATTCCCTGTCAGTGCCTTCAATCTGGTATATGGAATCGGTTAACTTCAAATCTGCAATGAATTTCTTCTCCGCGTCTTTTAATTTTCCTCCACCGAAACATAAAATTTTATAATTCTTCTCATTCAGTTTTGAATCTTTAAACGCTTTTACAAATAGCTGAAAATTTTTATAAGCACGCCTGTCGCCGACGTAAAGTATATACGGATTTTTTATTAACGGCGGCTCGGTTATCTCATATAATAATGAATTTCCGTGATATATGATTTTTATTTTATCTTCCGGTATGTCATATAAATCCAGCAGGTCTTTTTTGGTTGATTCGGAAATGCAAATAATACCATCGGCATTTCTGATAGCTTTTTCTTTTGCAGCAATAGTGTTATCGATTTTTGGAAAATATCCCGGAAGCTTTTCGTGTGTGAAATCATGTACGGTTACAATTCTTTTTGTACCTTCCCGTTTTTTGTAATCATTAAAATATGTCTGGTGAAAAATATCATAATTGATATTTTTTTCGAATCTGTCGAAAAGCGGTTTGTGAATTTTCGATAAAATCAGTTTTGTTTTTGGAAGATGCCTTATTCTTGTGCCTGAAAAATTTTCATATTTTTCTTTGAACTGCTCGAGTTTATACTTATTAATATGAAATCCCATATATAAAGAAATTTTTATGGCTTCTTTTTCGACAAGTCGCGATATGATTTCGTAAAAATATCTCGTCGCCCCGCCGTATTTCTGAATCATAAATATTTCATAATCATAGAGAACTTTCATATCTTTTTTATGATTGGTTATAAAATGATTTTCTCTGCTTTTCTCCGTGTCTCTGTGGTAAAAATTCTTCGTGTCTTCGTGCCTTCGTGGTGAAAATCACCCACGACCAAGACACCGAGGCACCAAGA
>PNBM01000374.1 GCA_003135995.1 Ignavibacteriota bacterium
AAAAAAATGGTTGCTGCGGGATATCTCGGAAGGAAAACATCAAAGGGCTTTTATACTTATTAATTAATTTTATAAATCAATTAAAAAAAATATAATGGATTTTAAATACACAGAAGAACAAATTTATATTAGAGATAATGCAAGAGATTTTGCACAAAATGAAATCGCTCCCTCCTCTGTTCAAAGGGATATAGATGCAACATTTCCGGAAGAAATCGTAAAAAAACTCGGTGAACTCGGATTTATGGGTATGATGGTTGCTCCTGAATGGGGCGGCTCCGGACTCGATACTATCAGCTATACTCTGGCTATGGAAGAAATCTCAAAAGTTGATGCATCAGTCGGAGTCATTATGTCTGTAAATAATTCATTGGTTTGTTTCGGAATAGAAAAGTGGGGTACCGATGCCCAGAAAGAAAAATATTTAAAACCTCTCGCAATCGGTGAAAAATTAGGGGCATTTTGTCTTTCAGAACCTGAAGCCGGAAGTGATGCGACTCAACAACGTACAACTGCTGTTTTGCAGGGAGACCATTATATATTGAATGGTATGAAAAACTGGATTACGAATGGTACGAAAGCAGACTATTATTTACTTCAGGCGGCAACAGATAAGTCCAAAGGATATAAGGGAATTACAACTTTCATTGTAGAAAAAACATATGATGGTGTTGAGATTGGAAAAAAAGAGGATAAACTTGGAATCAGAAGTTCTGATACATGCTCTATAGGATTAAATAATGTAAAAGTGCCAAAAGAAAATATTCTGGGTGATTTAGGGATAGGTTTCAAAATTGCCATGGAAACTTTGAACGGTGGTAGAATCGGCATAGCTTCTCAGGCTCTCGGAATCGCTCAGGCATCCCTCGAGGCATCCGTTAAGTATTCGAAGGAAAGAAAAGCTTTCGATGCGCCTATTTCGAATCTCCAGGCAATTCAATTTAAACTTGCTGATATGGCAGTAAATACGGAATGTGCCCGTTTGTTAATTTATAATGCCGCCTTGAAAAAAGACAGCGGTGAAAAATATGCGAAAGAAGCTGCACAGGCAAAACTTTTTGCAAGTAAAATTGCAGTACAAAATGCACTCGAAGCTATTCAGGTGCATGGTGGTTATGGTTATGTGCGGGAATATCTCGTTGAACGATATCTTAGAGATGCTAAAATAACGGAAATATATGAAGGTACAAGTGAAATTCAGAAAATTGTAATAGCCCGGGAATTACTGAGATAAACTAATTTAAATGCTCACATGAAAATATTAATAATAGGTGCAAGCGGAACAATCGGAAAAAAGGTTACGAAAGAATTATCAAAGCGACACAAAATAATTACAGCCGGACGAAATAGCGGTAAAGTAAGGGTCGATATTGAATCATCGGAATCAATATTAAATATGTTTAATAAGACAGGAAAGATAGATGCTTGTATTGTTGCTGCCGGCGGGGCTTATTATGGAGATTTCCAAACGCTTACCGAAGAAAATATCTACAAAGGAATCAGGAGTAAATTAATGGGACAGGTTAATGTGATTTTAATCGGACAAAAATTTTTAAACGATAATGGTTCATTCACGATAACAACGGGCATACTTTCTGAGGACCCTGTGAAAAATTATGCTGCAATATCCCTTGTAAACGGTGCATTAAACAGTTTTGTTTTAGCGGCTGCTCGTGAACTGAAAAGAGGAATCAGAATCAATGCTGTTTGCCCCGGACTTGTAGAAGATTCAGCAAAAGACAGTTTCAAATTTCCGGGTCATACTCTCGTACCAATGAATAAAGTTGTAAATGCTTATGTAAAAAGTGTCGAAGGAATCGGAACAGGTGAAATAATTCGAATATATTAGTTAAAATTCCAGATTTTCTCAAAAGCTATTATTATTAGACTACAATAAAAATTTCATTGCCGTAACCAATTTAAATAATTATCAATTCATTCAATTAATTATTTGAAAAAATTGAAGTCCCACATATTTTAAATCTGAGAATATCTTTAAATTCTCTAACTCCTTTAACTCCTATGATTTATTATTATGGTAAAATGAAATCAAATTTAACTTAATGGATTAATTACAAACTCTTTATTCTACTCCGCTTTAAGATAAGCCATAAAATCTACGTCTTCTTTCAAATCAGCTAAAGTTTTTTTCCATGTAACAGTTCTTCCATCTTTTTTCCCGGTTGTATAAATAATATCTGATGGTAAAACAAATTCATATACTAATTTATAATCGGAAGCTCCTAACATATTTGCATTTGAAGTATCCTGTAATAATGTATATTTAAACTCCATTCCATTTTCTCCTTTTCCATAACTTGCCTGAATTTTGGAAAATGATTTTGAATCGCTGAGCTTATTAATATTCTTGAATGTCAGATTTAAGGTCACAACCGAAAGAGAATCCGAAGTTTCATCTTTATTAATCTGTACATCACTAACCTGGCAATTCGGAGAAGAATAATTTGCTTTGACTTTTTCTTCAGTGAAACCAAAAATATCAAGTTCATCTCCTGCAATGTTGCTTGTTTTTGTCCAGTATTTTATATTCATAGAGCCTGAACCATCCGGATTTAATACTGTTTTTTGAATTACATTTACGCATCCTGTTATGTTAATAGAAAAAATTAAAGCTGTAATTAAAATTGGTAAAAATTTTGTAAATTGTTTCATCTTAAAACCTTTCTCTGATTTTAAATAGTAAAATATATTTGAAGTTTGAAATAATTTCGGTTGTGTTTTATTAAAAGAAATTCAGCATTACTTTTAAAGCTATGTTGACGCTGTTGAAATTGCTTGCTACTGATGTAATTACAGGCTGATTTCCCTTTGTAGCTAAAGGTATGAATCTATAAGTGCCTTCTAATCCAAAGCCATATTTAGTACTGAAGTCAATTCCGAATGACAAAAATGCGTCGGGTCTCCAGAGATTATTTGAAGATGTCCTCGTTGAAATATAATTTGTAAGGTTATTATCCGAATAGATACTGTTATCATATTGCTCGCTTAAAAATATCGCTCCGCCTCCAACCCCAAAATATAAATTATCCGTAAAAGATTTCACTTTTGATGTAAACGGAAATATTTTTAATTTTATGTTCAAAGGCATTGCGAAAAGGTCGGATTCAAGAGGTTGATAAAAATAGTTATTGGAACCGTCGTTAAAATAAAATCCGTTATTGCTTTGTGCCCTTGCCCATATAAATCCCGGGTCGAATTCAAGAGCAATATTTTTATTGAACTTATATCCTGCATTAATATCAAATTCGCTCATAAAAGATGAAGCATTAAAATTTACTACGGGATAAATATGATATGCATCGGAATTAGTAAAAATCAGAAGTGAATAGCCCGCTCCTAAATAATAATTCCCGTTATTTCCTGACCTTGACTGGGCATCGGCAGAACAGTTGAAGGTAAATAATATCGCAATAACTAATAACAGTTTTTTCATAATAAAAAAATGTTTTAAAAATTATTTCAATGATATTTTTAGTTCTGNNAAAATATACCTGCTGAGATCCCTGTTTTTAACTATCTTGCTTAATCTTTCATTTACAAGTTTTTTGTCAATAAATATTTTCGTTTTATTTTGCTTATCAGGCACTTCAAACAAAATATCTTCGAGAAGAGTCGTCAATATCGTGTGCAAACGCCTTGCGCCGATGTTTTCAACCTGCTCATTTACTTCCGCCGCAATTTTTGCAATTTCACGTATGGAATCATCCCTAAAACTAAGCTCGACATTTTCTGTTTGCAATAAAGCCTTGTATTGTTTTATTAATGCGTTTTCGGGTTGAGTGAGAATTTTATAAAAATCTTCTTCATTCAGACTGTTTAACTCAACTCTTATAGGAAACCTTCCCTGCATTTCAGGAATAAGGTCACTCGGTTTTGAAATGTGAAATGCTCCTGAAGCAATAAAAAGTATATGGTCAGTTTTGACAGGACCATACTTTGTAATAACCGTAGAACCTTCCACAATCGGTAGTAAATCCCTTTGAACGCCTTCACGCGAAACATCTGCACCTGCACCGGGTTTGTTATTGCTTGCTATTTTATCTATTTCATCTATAAATACGATTCCTGAATTTTGAACTTTGAATATGGCTTCTTTAATTACATTGTCCATATCGATAAGTTTTTGAGATTCTTCCTGAGCCAATACTTTTTTAGCTTCCGCGACCGATAATTTTCTTTTTTTGGATTTCTTAGGCATTAAATTTCCGAATATATCCTGAAGATTAAGTCCCATTTCCTCGAGACCAATAGGACCTAATACCTGTAGCATTGGCATTGAATCAGCAGAGAGGTCAAGTTCGATTATCCTGTTATCAAGTTTTTTATCCAAAAGCTGCTTTCGCAATTTTTCACGCGTTTTAGAATTAATTTCAGCAATATCTTCTTCTGATGGTTTTGAAATCAAATTTTCTTCCTGCAAATCAGTTGAGGTGGATTCCGTATTACTTGCTCCGTTCTTCTTTTTCATCGGAGGAAGTAATATATCAAGAATTCTTTCTACAGCATTCTCTTCCGCTTTTTGACTGACTTCCTGTGCTTTATTATTTTTTACTATATTAACTGCAAGGTCGGTTAGTTCCCTTATCATAGATTCTACATCCCTGCCTACATACCCGACCTCTGTAAATTTTGATGCTTCTACTTTTATAAAAGGAGCATTCGCTAATTTAGATATTCTTCTCGCTATCTCAGTTTTTCCAACACCTGTCGGTCCAATCATAATTATGTTATTAGGCATAATTTCATCACGCATTGAATCGGGAACCTGCTGCCGGCGCCATCTGTTCCTTAATGCAATTGCAACAGACTTTTTTGCGTTATCCTGTCCGATAATATATTTATCGAGTTCTTCAACAATTTGTGAAGGAGTTAGTTGTTCAATTTTATCGTTACTTTTGTTCATTAAATTTATATTATTTACTTTATGTAATCTAAGCTATCTATCAATGATATTATTATGTTAGCTCTTCTATAGTAATGTGGTTATTAGTAAAAATGCAAATATCCGAAGCTTGTAAAAGAGACTCTTTAATTATATCTTTTGCAGATAATTTGGAGTGTTTTAAAAGCATTCTTGCCGCAACCAAAGCATACTGTCCCCCGGAACCGATAGCAACTATTCCATCGTCAGGTTCAATAACATCACCTGTTCCGGATATGATAAGCGTCTTGTCTTTTCCAACAACGGCGAGCAGGGCTTCAAGTCTCCTCAAATATTTATCCGTTCTCCAATCCTTTGCAAGTTCAGTGGCTGCTCTTACTAAATTTCCTTTATACTGTTCGAGTTTAGCTTCAAATCTTTCAAAAAGAGTAAATGCATCGGAAGTAGCTCCTGCAAATCCCACGAGCACCTGGTCATTAAATATTTTACGCACCTTTCTGGCACCGTGTTTCATAACCGTATTTCCCATTGTAACCTGCCCGTCGCTTCCTATTACAGCTTTTCCGTCTTTTATTAAACCAATTACAGTCGTAGACTTTATATTATTTTCTCCCAATTTGAATATTTTTTATATTTAATTACAATTTTCTTCTTAACCTTGCTTTAGGAATTTTCATTGATTCGCGGTATTTTGCAACAGTTCTTCTCGCAATTTTAAATCCGAGCCTGGATAATTCTTCCGTTAAATCATCATCAGAAAATGGTTTCAAAGGATTTTCACCCGTTATAATATCTCTTAGTTTAGATTTCAGTTCTTTTGATGAAACATCTTCACCATCTTCCGTTTTTACGTTGTTACTAAAGAAATATTTAAGCTCATATATTCCGAAATCAGTTTGAACATATTTACCCCTGACTGTCCGGCTGACCGTAGAGATATCCATGGATATATCATCTGCAACATCCTTTTCGAATAAAGGTTTCAAATGTTCTCCCATGCTATCGAAAAATACACGCTGATGCTTGAGAATCGAAATCATTACTTTTAACATCGTTTCTCTTCGCGATCTCAACGCTTCTATAAACCATTTCGCCCTTTCAAAATTGTTTCTGATAAATTCTTTTGTATTTTTATCAACTTTTTTTCTTCTTCCGCTTATTAATTTTACGTAAGCAGAATTAATGCGCAAAGGCGGTAAATGCCTGTCGTTAAGTTCAATTTTGTAATCATTATTATCTTTAACTATAATCATATCAGGTACTATATAATGATTATCGGTGGAGTCTATTATATTCCCCGGTTTAGGATTAAGCTTTCCAATAATTTCAAATAACTTGTTTAAAATATCAATATCGATAGATAATTCCTTTAAAAGTTTCTCGAAATTCTTCAACCGTAATTCTTCAAAATAATCCGTCAGTATTCTTTTGCAAAGATTTTTCAATACTTCATCTTCCTTGATAGAATCAATTTGAATCAGGAGGCATTCTTTCAAATTTCGTGAAGCGATACCGATAGGTTCAAATTTTTGAATTTTGCTCAATACGGTGCAAACATCCTTTTCGGAAAAAATTAAATCCTCAAATTCTGTCCCGATTTTATCTTTTTCGATATCATTGAGTATTTCGATTGTATTTTCGCGCATATATCCATCATCATCTATATAACTGACCAGCTTTTCACCTATAAATGTCTCTTTTCCGGAAAAACCTGCAAGGTGCAACTGAGAAAGAATATTATCGTGTAAAGTTGTACGGGTTCTCCAGATATTTTCATAATTCACTTCCTTCGGAGACCCCTCATAGTCTTCCGTTTTAAATCCATCAGTTTCGGAATTCATATAATCATCTAAATCGAATTCATCTTCGGCTTTTTCAGTTTCTTCTTTAACAGGTTCATCTGCACTATCAGTTTCATCAGTTTTTGTTTCCTCTTCTTTTTCTTCGGTTTCTTCCGCAATTTCTTCATCCTCGAGAAAAGGATTCACTTCAAGTTCCTGCCTGATTAATTGCTCAACAGACAAAGTCGGAATTGCGAGCAGATTTTGTCTTTGTATCAATTGAGGCAAAGCTTTTTGAACCTGTTTCTGACTCTGTGTTTGCTTTAGCATTTGTTATGCCTCATAATAAATATTTTTAACTAATATTTCATAAAAGCCATAACCAAATTTACGGATTACGGCGTCTTTTACATATTCTAAAATTGTAAGGTTTTCATTTTTCCCTTTCACCAGCGCATCATCACATTCATAAAATTTCTCATAACGGAGAGTATCTTTATTTTTCCCCGATATTCTTATAGGAAATAACTCACACGATATTGGTTTTTTAAAAACGGTTTCTCCTTCGTTAAAAGCTTTCTGAAAAGCACATTTGGCTATACCCGATTCATAATAAGCGAAAACGCATTCCCGGTCATTCACATTATTTAATGATAAATCTCCTTCGATATTTTTATAAAAACCTTCTTCGCTGATAATTTTTTTATTAACATCGGGGACATAATTAATAATGATATTAATAATATTATTTATTTCATTTATTTCCGGTCCGGTAATCGGAGCTCCAATCGCACCATTTATTGTGCAACAGGCACCCTTGCATTTTATCAAATCGCATGCAAAATTTATTTTAACTATCCTGTCGTCTATGTAATAATTTTTATTATTGTAAATCATATCTTAATAAAATATTTACCCGGCATTTGCCTTATCAACCCTTTAAACTCAAGTGATAATAAACTAACCAGGCAATCAGAAATATTAAATGCAGATAAAAAACTAATTTCATCTATATGCTTTGGCATATATTCAAGAACGTCGTAAATACCTCTTTCAAATAAGCTCATTTCAGTTTGTTTCTCTTCTTTATAAGCTTTCTTCCCTATATCGGCGTACCCGTCTAACTTGTAGCATAATTCGCTTATGATATCATCGGCATTTTCAACAAGCTTAGCCATTCCTTTTTTTATCATATTATTGCAGCCTTCGGATTTTTTCGAATATATATACCCGGGTACTGCAAATATTTCTTTATTCTGGTCAAGAGCAAATTCAGCTGTAATTCTTGAACCTCCCCGCAAACCTGTCTCGATTATCAAAGTTCCGAGACTTATTCCGCTTATTATTCTGTTCCTCCTCGGAAAATTCACTTTATCCGGTTTTGCACCAATCTCGAATTCGGAAATAACAGCTCCGTTCTCCGAAATCATATCGTAAATATTCTTATTATCGGGAGGATAAATAACATCCACACCCGAACCGAGAACGGCATAAGTTATATTGCCGTTATCAAGACAAACTTTATGTGAAAGAGCATCAATGCCCCTTGCCATCCCGCTAATTACAGGAATACTCAGCTCCGAAAGCTCGTTTACAAATTTTTGACAGGCATTTTTCCCGTATTCACTCGGATATCTTGTACCGACGATGCTGAGTGAATAAGCATCTTCTTTAAATAGTTTTCCTTTATAATACAGAATAACAGGAGCATCATAAATATTCTTCAGATTTACCGGGTACTGTTCGTCCAAAATCGTAATAATTTTTATCTTTTTCTTATCACATAAATCGAGCATCCTTTTATATTCTTCGGAATATTTATTTTTATTTTTGTTGAAATTAAGAATATCTTTAGCAACATTATCATTTATGCCCTCAATAAATTTAATTTCATTTATTGAAGCCTCGAATATGCTTTTATCGTACGGAAATTTATTAAGAATATTTCTGATTCTTACATTTCCGAGATTATTAATCTTTGATAATAAAAATAAATATTTTAAATTATTAATATTATTCAAAACAAATAATATTATCTTTTTAATTTAGGATCAATAGAATCCCTTAACCCGTCACCCAATAAATTTACTGAAAAAACAGTAATCATAATAGCCAGAATTGGGAACACAGCTAAACCCCAGTTAGAACCTGAAATTATATATTTATACCCGTCAAAAATCATCTGTCCCCAGCTTGCTGTCGGCGGCTGAACCCCGAGTCCGAGAAAACTCAGGCTCGCTTCAAATATAATTGCAGACGCAAGACCAACCGTAGCAGTGACAATCACCGGTCCGAAGCAGTTAGGAAGCAAATGCCGGAACCNNAGATTCTATGTATTCGGTTTCTTTTAACGAAATAATTTGTCCGCGCACGATACGTGCAATATCAACCCAGCATGTTAACCCGATTGCTACAAACGCCTGCCAGAATCCTTTTCCAAGCACAACGGATAAAGCTATGACAAATAGTATTGATGGAAAAGCCCAAACTACATTGACAAGCCACATTATACCTTTATCGGTTATGCCCCGGAAATAACCAGCAAGTGAACCCAAAAATAATCCGATTATCAATGCAATGCTTTCGGAAATTAAACCAACAGATAAACTTATCCTGCTGCCGTAAATTAACCTGCTTAATACATCCCTTCCGAATCTGTCGGTACCCAGATAAAATGTGAGTTGTTTGTGAAAATATTTTTCGTTATTTCCTTCAAGTTCGTTTATGCACAATATTTTTTCTTTATTAGTATAATCTGTGAATTTTACGGAATCGTCCCGGATAGAAATAATTTTTTTTACAGGTATAAATATTTTTTCATATGCCAAGCTTGTTTTCTTCTTTATTATTACGTCACTTTTATAAAATAAAGGTTTTGATGCGAACTCGAGAATCTGAGAATCGGGATTATAGGGTGCCAGTATGTCTGCAAATATTGCAACGAAAATCATAAACATTAATATAACTAAACCCGAGACAGCAAATTTATTGCGTTTTAAACTTATCCAGGAATAATACCACAAGCTGTGATTTTTTTCAGAGTCTATATTATAATTTATTTCATCCATTTATAATTTTTAATCAATAAATTTCTCAAAGTATTATGACAACTTTACTTTCGGGTCAAGAATTGCATAAACAATATCAACTAAAAAATTTATTATTACAAACACTACTGCACTGAATAATACCGTACCCTGTATCATCGGATAATCCAGTTTCATTATCGAATCTATAGCCAGCAAACCGATACCGGGCCAGTTGAAAATAAACTCGACAAAGAAAGCTCCGCCGAGTGTTGCCGCAAGAGATGCACTGATAGTGGTTACAACCGGATTTAGTGAATTTCTCAATGCATGCTTTATTATTACTTTTGTCTTCGATAATCCTTTTGCTCTTGCAGTCCGTATATAATCTTTGCTTAAAACATCGAGCAGGGAGGAACGTGTTAATCGTGAAATTAAAGCGAGTGGTCGCAATGCCAGCGTCATCACAGGCAATATAAGATATTCCATCCCGTCGGAAATATAACCTGAAANNACTGTGGAATAGAAATACCTGTTAATGCAAACAGCATTGCTGTGTTATCCATAAAAGAATGAGGTTTGACCGCAGAAATAACGCCTATAATAATTCCAAGAAATGCGGAAAGTATGAGTGCACATATTGATAATAAAGCTGTTGCAGGAAATTTTTCGAGAATTGTCTTTGAAACATCCCTGTTTGAAATGTAAGATTTCCCGAGGTCACCCCTTGCTGCTTTTGAAATATATTTTAAATATTGTATATAAACCGGCTGGTTTAAACCAAGCTCTTCTCTGACCGTTTGAACGGAAGTAGCATCGGCTCANNCGCCTGTATAAACTGTTTTAAAATATAATTTCCCATTGTATAAAAAAAAAGTCTCGTTATCCATATCCGGACACGAGACTTCAAATTAACAACCGTCAAGAATTCATTTTAAGACTCTTTTGCATTTCAGGAGGTGAGTTGAGTAAAATTCGGTATCGAGTGAAGCGACAGCAACACCTGTTTTTGATCCCGAATGCACGAAATAACCATCTTCCATGTAAATCGCAACATGTGAAACTCTTCCTTTTCCTCTTGTTTCAAAGAAAAGCAAATCACCGAATTTCAAATTTGCGCGATCAACATCTTCTCCTACGTTTGACATTTCGTAAGAGGTTCTTGGAAGCGTTACTCCTAAAGCCTGATACATAACCGCTTGAACGAATCCTGAGCAATCAATTCCTCTTTTTGAAGTACCACCCCACAGATAGGGAGTATTTAAGTATTCGATTACTTTAAACATTACTTCTTCCCTGTCTTTGGAAGTACTCAAATTAGAAGTGTTAATTATTCCACTTATTGAACTGGAAATTGATTCAAGGTTTTCTCTTTTGATAGACGTCTTACTCGCAAAGGTGTTAGTGGCTACTAATTCAGAAGAATTCTTGTATTCATCGACACCCTTCTTCTTTTTCGATTTTGAATCATTTTCAGAAAGTTCATGATAACTGGAACATCCGGTCATTATAACAAAACTCAGTAGAATGAGTAAAGATAATAAACCATGCTTGCAATTAAGCATTAATTTCTCCTTTTTTAATTAAAAGAACGACAGGAAAATTTATGAAAAATAATATTATGAATCAAGACCGAAATTCAGGATGGATATACATAATTATAACAAAAAAATTATCCCAAAAAGTTCAATATTTTTGGAAATATTTAAATATTATTTGTGAAGTCGTATTTTAAATTATTGTTTATTATATACAATAAACTAATTTAATAAAATAATTCATATTTATATATGCAGCATTTTATATTAATGCTGCATATTAATAATCGTTTAAATAAGTGATAAAAATTACCCGTATCAGGTTTCGCAGTTTAATCGTTTGGTAATGAATATGCTCTTATTAAACCCCCGNNACAAAAACCCACCAGACATTATCTATAAGAACCAATACTTCAGTGGTTTCATCGTCACTTTCTGTCTGGCAGATTTCCGACTGAAAAACCGATGGGCTGATATTTGAATTAGCATGAATATCAGTTGATGAGAAACTTAAAGTGAACCATATAACAAGCGCTGAAAAGAAAAATAAATGTTTCATATACCCTCCCGTTTTTTTATTTCTTAAAAAATAGTAGTAATATTAATTTAAGAAAAACGGGATTTTACCTGTATTGTTGAAAGAAATTATATGTTTATTTCATATTTTAAAATAATATTGTTGATTTTTGCAATGTTTTTAAATATATTACATAGCAAAATTTTTAATATTTTGTTTAAAATTTTTTCCTTTTCTCATATTTTATTTATGATTGAAAATACACTTATCAAATTATTAAAAAGCNNGCAAATAAAAACGTAGTATTACTTTTTGATAAAATTGTAAAAATTTATCCTTCATTTTATAAACCGAATTTTACGAATGAAAAATTTAAGAAAAAAATAAATAAGTCCGGGTTTTATAATGAAAATACACTCAGATACCTGCTCTGGTGTTTACAAAAATTGATAGATAGGTTTTTAATTGAAGAAAATTTATCTAATGATAAATTATATTCTGCGGATTTCCTTCTGTTTCAGTATAATTTAAGAAATATCGGAAAACTAACAGAGACAAAGTTAAAATATCTGGATAAAGAATTTGGTGAAAATGTAAATATCAACAGTAAATATTTCTTTTACAGATTTCTTATACATACGAATAAAATCAATTATCACTTCTTAAACAAATTCAACCTTGGTAATAAAAAATTTGCAGTAAATAATTTCAACGATACGGGACTGAATATATTGTATCTGTTTTTATATTTTATTACCGAAACTATAAGTGAATTCATAAATATTTATGTATATAAATATGAATTTGATTTAGATCTGGATAAGAATTTTATTTCTGCGATTTTCAGGGAATTAAATCTCGAGAATATTAAAAAAGAAATAAAATTAAATTCCGAATACTCGTATTTTCTGGATATTTATATGGGCTTATTGGATACATACAGGTTTATAGAAGATGATAGTTATTATTATAAATACAAAAAATTATTTCTTGATAATATAAATAAACTTGACTATGAAGAGAAATCTTATCACTTCACAAATTTAGTTAATATAATTATTTTAAAAAGATTCAATAATTTAGGTACAACCGACTTATTAAATGAAGAATTTCGATTGTACCAGATTATTTTAGATAACGAATATTATAAGGAAGGAAAAATAAATCATTTACCGAATACATTATTCAGATCAATTTTATTCACTTCTTTAAAACTGAAGAAATTCAGCTGGTGCAAAGATTTTATCGAGAAATTTCATAAAAAAATTGCAGAGCGCGACAGACAGAATATGTACAACTATGCTCTGGCATTTTATTATTATGAAAAAAACGATATAAATAAATCATCAAATCATATTTTCAAGATTACAATTGATAATTTTATTTTTAAATATGATTTACGCAATCTTACGCTTAAAATATATTATGAAATCGAGGATACGGAAGCAATTATGAATTTAATCCACAATTATAAGGATTTTATCAGGTATAATGCGGGTGTTTCAAGGAAAAGAAAAAATGTTTTTGGTAATTTTATAGGCTTTGTCGAGAAGCTTGTATTAATCAGAACAGGAAAAGAAAAAATTGATTTACGATACTTAAAAAGACAGGTCAAAGAAAATAAATCGGTATCGAACCGGGAATGGCTGCTCGAAAAAATTGAAGAGATTCAGGCAAAAAAATCCGGTCCGGGTATTACACGCAAAGTTAAATTCGGCACTTAAAGTTTTTATTTCTGACACATAATATAATTATCACTTCGGCTTATAAATTAATTTTGAGAAAAATTTATCCTTCCGAAATCTGAGAATTTAATTTATTAACAGCCTCTGCAACAGATTCTTTGAACCGGCTTTTTGTACACTTTTTACCTGAAGAATATATTACGGACCTGCTTGAATTAATCAGGAATAATTTATTGTGAAGATTTTTCATTAATAATTTCAAATCGTTTCCCTGGGAGCCAATACCCGGTATTAGTATTGGAATTTTGGAATTCGACCTTGTGAATTTATTCAGAAAATCAGTGTGATTTGCTCCTATAACAAATCCGGCATTCTTTCCACCTAAAGTCAAAATTTTTTCAACAACATATTCATAAAAATATTTCTTCCCGATTTTGATTTTTTGAAAATCATTTGAACCGGAATTTGATGTCAGAGCTAATACATAAGTAAATTTATCTTTCCTGTTTATGAAAGGCTGAACAGAATCTCTTCCCAGATACGGATTTACCGTTATAGCATCAAAATTCATTTTATCGAAAAATGCTTTTGCATAGTATTCACCGGTGTTTTGTATGTCTCCCCTTTTTGCATCACAGATTTTAATCAGATTGTCAGGTATGAATTTCACCGTCTTTTCAAGAATATCAAAACCTTTAACACCTTCGGCTTCATAAAAGGCTGTATTTATTTTATAGCCGGCAACTAATACAGAAGTAGCGTCGATTACCTGTTTATTAAATTCCAGTACAGGAAATTTGTATTTCAGAAAATAATCCGGAATTTTATTGATATCTGAATCAAGACCGATCACAAGATTCGATTTATTCTTCTTTATTATTTTCTTTAGTTTAGATATATAATTCATCTGGGATATAATAATTATCTTACATTAATTCAAATAAAATTATTTGCCGGAATTAATTAATGAATCAAGTGATATATAAATTCTTGTGTCGGTATGCATTCAAAGCAATTCCAATCATTGCCATAAAAGTCAACAGTGATGATACTCCGTAGCTAACAAGAGGTAATGGAATCCCGATAACCGGCATCATTCCTATTGTCATTCCTACATTAATGAATAAATGAAATAAAAATAAACTTGCAAAACCTATGCAGCATAATGCAAGAAATTTGTTTTTTGAACTATACGCAATGGATATCAATCTGTAAATAATGATAAAAAAGACTATTACAATAAATCCTGCTCCCATTAACCCGAATTCTTCACCAATCATGCAAAAAATAAAATCTGTCCATTGTTCCGGTATAAATTTTAACTGAGTTTGAGAGCCCTGAAGATACCCCTTGCCGGTTATGCCTCCGGAGCCGATTGCTACTTTGGATTGTATTACATTATAACCGCTTCCGAGAGGGTCTGAAGCCGGGTCAAACACAGCAGTTATACGATTTTGCTGATAAGTAGCTAATTTGGAATAAAAATAATGAACAGAGAATCCTGCCGAAAGATTTATAACGAGTATCAAAACCGAAATTAAAATTTTCTTTTTGAAGAAGAAAAGGCTTATTCCCACTACAAATATTCCGATATAAAATGCTGTTGGATTCAGAAAAGAAAGAACAGCAAGTACCAAAGGCGAAATAATCGCAAATAACCAGAAGGGTGAAATGCCTGCCCAGAAAAACATGGGCACAATAAAACATAACATTACCAATGTTGTACCGGTATCGTGTTCTAATTTAATTAATGCGGCGGGAATGACAATAAAAATACAGGCTTTTACGAATGTAAATAATTTATTCGGGTCACGTGATTCTTCACCCGGAGAAATAAAATTTGCGAGTGCAAGTATCGTAGCTATTTTTGCAAATTCAGAAGGTTGTATTCCAAATCCGCCTACATAAAACCAGCTTTTATTTCCGTTAATCGTTTTACCGAATACAAGTACGAGAATTAAAAGTAAAATTGAAAGAATATATAATGAATAAGCGAATTTCGAAAAATATTTCGGAGGTAAGAAACTTATTATTATCATAATAACAAATCCTACTATGCCAAATATCATTTGCTTTAAATAAAAATCGGTTCCGCTTGTATTTGCATAAGTCGCGCTGAAAATGGATACAACCCCCATCATTACCATTAATATGGTGGCGATAACAATTGTAATATCGAATTTATCTAAAAATTTATTCTGCATTTCTAAAATTTAACGAATTAAAATATTATTTTAAAATCAATCGTGAACCTTTATAGTACTATTTTCATTGTAAGCATCTATCGTGTTTCCGCTTAAATACCTTATCATAATTGCTGCGGCAATAGGTGCTGCGAATTGATTTCCCCATCCCGCATTTTCGCCGAGCACACAAACTGCAATTCTCGGATCTTCATAAGGCGCAAAACCTACGAACCATGAGTGATTATTCCCGTTTGGATTCTGAGCTGTACCGGTTTTGCCTGCCAACGTATATTCACTGCTCTTTATATTTTTTGCAGTACCTGTTCCGTTTACAACGAGGTACATCCCTTTTCTGATTGCGTCATAATATTTTTGAGGAAAATCAATTTTCCTTTGTGCAAACTGCAAAACCTGTTCTTCTTTTGTAATTGGATTTACAATTTTCCTGACAAAATGCGGAGTATTATACAGACCGCTCATACTCATAGCCGATACATAAGCAACCATCTGAACAGGGGAAACTCCAAGTTCACCCTGTCCGATTCCCAGACTTACAAGTGTTCCCTGCGACCACTTATTTGCACCATATACCTTATCAAAATATTGCTGGGAAGGAAGAAGTCCATTTGTTTCAGAAGGTAAATCTATTCCTGTTCTTGAACCAAAACCAAACATTTTAGCGTAGTCATGATAATTATCAATTCCTATCATAAGCGAAAGTTTATAAAAGAAAACGTTTGCAGAAACTTCAATCGCTCTCGATACATTGATATTTCCGTATGCACCGTGGTCTTCAAAAGTCCTGTTCCCGAATTGAAACGAACCGCCGCAGGCGATTGTAGAGGTCGTANNGCCCCGCCATGCTCATCATCATTTTCCACGTAGAACCGGGAGGATATTTTGTCTGTATTACCCTGTTAAACAACGGTTTGCTTTCGTCATTTAATAATTTTGAAATTTCTTTTGAATCGGGAATCCCCGAAAATATAGATAAATCAAAATCAGGCTTAGAGACAAAACATAAAACTTCACCTGTACGCGTATCCACCGCTATGATAGCTCCCCTTCGCTTCCCGAGACATTTTTCAGCGTACTCCTGTAAATCTGCATCGATTGATAAATGTAAATCAGAACCATTCTGAGCTTTAATGTCATTCAATCCATCGTTATACGGTCCTACTTCCCTGCCGTTTACGTCGACTAAAATAAGTTTGCTTCCTTTTTCACCTTTTAAATTATTTTCATAATATCGTTCAAGTCCCGTTGAGCCTACCAAATCTCCCTGTTTATAATATGTCCCTTCCTGGTCATCAAGCTGCTTTTCGGTTATTTCTGCAATGTAACCGAACATATGCGAACCTTTGAATTTAATGGGATAATATCTCAACGATTCAACCTGGTAACTAACACCTTTCAGGCGGTCACGATTTTCTTCGATATATGCAATAGTTTTAAAATCTATATCGTGTTTTATTTTAACGGGATTAAAACGATTCGTCCCTTTCATCCGGGATAATAATTCTTTTATATAATCCGGGTCTTCATCAGCTAAATTAGCAACCTCTTCCAGAAGTGATTTGTCAAAATTATAAGGCGTAATTGTTAGTGTATAAGACGGTTTATTATCGACGAGAACTTTTCCGGTTCTATCTATAATTAAACCCCGCGCCGGAGTTTCTACAATTTTTTTAATCGAATTTTTCTGCGATTCTTTTCCGTATTCCTTTTGTTCCACAATCTGTAATTGTGCTAACCTTGCAATAAGAATAATGGATAGAATTATTGCAAATGAAATAAAAAAATATTTTCTTGCTTTAAGGTTCAATAACTTAACCCTTCACTTATTTTTTTACGTTTTGGGAAAAATATGTNNCAGAAGAAGTCAAAACGTATTTCAAAATTATTTCCGTAAAACTAACGGATGTTCCCTGAAAAAATATTGCATAATATATTAAATTGCTGACTATGGAACATAAAAATATTATTATTAAAAAATAAAATTTATATAAATATTTGTCATTCTCATCTTTAAAATGTCCTGCGATGAAAGCCGTGATGGAGTAAGATAATGCCTGTAATCCAAGAAAAGAGCCGCTTAGAAAATCTATCAGAATACCCGCTATAAATCCTGCTACTGTACCTGTAATTTTTCCTTCTTTAATTCCGATATATACAACTGCAATTATAACAGGGTCAGGCGTAATATTCAGGGATGATAAAGAAATCAGCCAGATGAAAGTCTTCTGTATGAGAATTAAAACAACAATAATTACAAAATATTTTATATATGCAAATGACAATCTGAATTTTTATTATTTTGAATAATATATCTTTTCTAAATTAGTACGTTCTTTGCTCGGAGTATTTTTCAATACAAAAACTTCTTCCAGAGTAGCAAAATTTACAAGCGGTGCTACTACAACTTTTTTAAATAAATTATCGAGATTTCCGACTTCAACAACTATTCCAATAGGGATTCCCGAAGGATAAACATTACTGTATTCTGATGTAATTATTATATCACCTGCATTAACATCAGCGTTCTTCTGAATATTATTTACCATTAACTTGCTTATGCCGTCATAGTAAACAATTCCATCGAGACGGTTTCTCTGTATTTTAGCGGTTATGCGCATGTCCTTATTGAACAAAATTTGTGCAACAGAGTAACTACCGCTTGTTGATACTATCTTACCGACAAGACCGTCATCCGTTATGACCGTCATATTTGTTTTCACACTGTCCGATTCACCAACATTTAATGTTATCGTATTGCGCGTTTGTAATAAAGATTTATTTACAATCTTTGCACTTACAATCCCAAGTGAATTTTTGTCCTTAAAATTAAGAAGCTTTGTCAAGCGTATGTTTTCGAGCTTCGCCTCTTTGAGAGAAGCTATTTCGTTTGAAAGCCTGATGTTTGTTTCACGATAAGCTTTGTTTTCTTTTTCAAGTTCGAAGACGTTTGGAATTGCAGACAGACCGCTGNNGTTCCGAAAGAACTTATGGCTGCAGCTCTTAAGAATCTGATTTGAATATTATCGTTCGAAAAAATCAGTACCAGGGAAAAGACTACGAGAATTGCAAGAACTAAATATTCTTTTAAATCAAAAATATACGCGCCGAATTTTTTCAATAACTATGATGAAAATATATTTATTTTAATAAAAACTTTTAAAATAAAAAAAAACAACTTAATAATACAATCTTCAATCTTTAATCTTCANNTTCCACGCGAATGCGTTCATCGAGTCCCTGTAACAATGCACCGCCTCCTGTTAAAAATATTCCCCGCTCCAGAATATCAGCCGATAACTCGGGTGCTGTTTTTTCAAGCGCAACTTTTACGGCTTCCACCATTTGCTGAACCGGAGCATTAAGGGCTTCCCTGATTTCTATCGAACTAACTTCTGTTAATTTCGGTACTCCCGCAACAAGGTCTCTTCCTTTTACTTCAATAATAATTTCCTCTTCAAGAGGCATAACCGAACCGGCTTTGCATTTAATATTTTCCGCAGTGGTTTCACCTATTAACATATTCTGGTTATTTCTGAAAAACCTGATAATAGAATCCGTAAGTTCGTCGCCTGCAATTCTTATCGATACACCGTTTGTAATTCCGGAAAGAGCAATTACTGCAATTTCAGTTGTGCCCCCACCGATATCTACTACCATATTGCCATAGGGAGCAGTAACATCAAGACCAATACCGATTGCCGCTGCCATAGGTTCGGATATAAGGTGAACTTCTTTTGCTCCTGCATGTTCTGCGGTATCCCTTACAGCACGTTTCTCAACTTCTGTAATTCCGCTCGGCACACAAACAACAATTCTTCGCGCAGGCATGAAACTTTTCGTAATTATTTTTATGAACTCTTTTATCATTCCTTCCGCAATCTCAAAATCTGCTATTACACCGTCCCTTAAAGGTCTTATTGTATTTAATTCCTTGTGAACCCTTCCCATCATCTTTTTCGCTTCAGTTCCGATTGCGACAATTTTTTTGCTTGTAACATCAAACGTAACAATCGAAGGTTCATTAAGCACTATTCCGCGACCCTTCATA
>PNBM01000002.1 GCA_003135995.1 Ignavibacteriota bacterium
TACCTTAGCGACAAAGAAACAGTTGATTGAATTAAGAGAAGCGGGTTTGCCTCACATATTAACATCACTTGCATCTTTTGATCCTGAGATAAACGATAATATATTTGGATCAAAAGGATCATTCGTAAAAATTATCAAAAATATTTTAAATGCAATTAAAATGAAAATTGATTTTGATGCCATGATAGATATTTTAGATAATAAAGAAATAAATAAAGCGATCAAAAATAATTATAATTTTAATAAAATTAAGCATTGGACAATTAAGTCAAAGCATATAAAAGATGTTAGAAATAAAAGGTTGATAGGTAAAGATTGTAAATGGTTATTCAATAATATTAATATGAAAATTCAAGAATTGAAAGATTTAAAAGAGATGAATAAATCAGTTTTAAATCTTCAAAACACAAATATTACTTTAAAAATTACTAATTTGTTATTTAAATATAAATTACTCATTTATTTCATTAAATAATTTTATAAAAAAAGAATTCACTGAAATTATCTTTAAAATAAAATATTAAAGTATTTAAGATTTTGTTTTAATATACAAAGAATATTGCAAATAATTTCAGAACTTTAAAAATATTATTATGAAAAAAACATTAAAAGATTTAATAAATGATTTATCAGGAGAATATACTTTTGATTTCGGTAAAAAAATTAATAAAAGTGATTCAGGAAGTGATTTAGAAATAAAATTTAAATGCAATTATCCAAATTTATCTCATATAATCGAAACAGGTTATGCAAAAATTCGACATTATAAAATAGAATGTAAAAAGTTAAAGAAATATATTACAGAAAATAATTTAGTTAACAAAATATCAAAAAATATAAAACTTAATAAATCTATATATAGAATACTTTCTTTTTCTCCTTCAATTAAAAAACGAAATGCTATATGCTGATTGGAAGGTCAATTGATATTAAAAAACGAAGATTGCGAAGAAGGCAAAAAAACAGATTTGAAGTTTAAAAAGCAAATTTTTATGAGAGACATATATTATTTTATGCAAAACACCCAACTCCGATTATTCGAATGAATTTTTGGTTGGCATCTTTATCGATATTATTGGCAGTAATTTCTATAGTGATTTCAATAATAAAATAGGAAATTTAATATATCATTAATTAAAATTATTAATAACAAAATTAAAATAATTTTATGAAAAAATTATTATTAATTATTTCAGTGGTTTTTATTTACAGTTTTACATTTAACATTGATAACTGCTCTTCTCAATGGGAACAGGTTTCTATTGGTATTCCCTCAAATTCTTGGGTTATAGCTTTAGAAGGAAACTCTAACTATATTTATACTGGGATGAGAATTCCAACTGGATATGGGGTAAATTTATCTACTAATAACGGTTTAAGTTGGAATGCAATCCTACCAACACCAAATGTATGGTCATTACTACTTAACGGAAGTAATTTATTTGCTGGAACATTAAGTAGTGGGGTCTATTTAACTACAAATAATGGTATAAATTGGAATGCTGTTAATAATGGATTATCAAATTTAACGGTTTATTCTATTGCGGCTAATGGAAATAATATATTTGCAGGTACAGGTCAAGGTGTTTTTCTAACCACAAATAACGGTATAAACTGGAATGCAACTGGTTCAATAAGCTCACCGGTTAAAACTTTTTTAGTAGTAGGAAATAATATATTTGCAGGTGTTGCAACCTCAGTTGGTACTGGCGGAGTTTATTTTAGCTCAAATAATGGTGCAAGCTGGAACGCAGTTAATAATGGAATACCAAATGTACCTGTTCCGACTCTTGCTAAAAAAGGAAATAATATATATGCAGGGACACAAGGTTCAGGAATGTTTCTTTCAACAAATAACGGTTCAAATTGGATGACAATCAATGACGGCTTAACAGATTTATATGTTGATTGTATAGCTATAAATGGAAATAATATATATATAGGAACTGATGTTGCAGGGATTTATATTTCAACTAATGATGGTACAAATTGGACATCAATGAATCAGGGATTATACACTACCACATCTGGTTATTTATTCTCATTGAAAATATTAAATAGTTATTTATTTGCGGGTACTTATGATCATTCTTGTTGGCGATTTAATCTATATTCTCCAAATCTAATAAGTCCATTAAATAATTCTGTTGGGAATCAAATAAATTTGAATCTAATTTGGTCAAAACGAATAGATGCATTAAAATATAATGTCATACTTTCGACTGATTCTCTGTTTACATCAATAATATTAAATGATTCAACTCTTACAGACACAATTAAAAATGTTACTAGTTTATCATTTTTGACAAATTATTTTTGGAAAGTAAGAATAAAAGATTCTACAGGATGGAGACCATTTAGCAATAAGTGGAAATTTACAACTACCGCTGGCTTACCACTCAACCTGAAAGTTTATCTCGAAGGATTTTGGAATGGTACAAATCAGGTTTCGGATACTGTGAATATTTATCTTGCAGGTTCGTTAAGTCCGCATAATCTTGTGGATTCACAAAAGGTCGTTCTTAATTCCATAGGTACATCAAATCCGGCATTTACAAAGGCATCATCAGGAAGTTATTACATTATTGTAAAACATAGAAACCATCTTGAAACGTGGAGTGGATTGCCACAGACATTTGTTTCTGGAGTTCCTCTTAGTTATGACTTTACAACGGATTCGACAAAAGCATTCGGAATGAATATGAAGAAAGTCGGGAGTGTATGGGTATTAATTGTTGGTGATGCAAATCAGGATGGCTCAATAGATGCAATTGATGTCACGGATTTATTAATTCCTCAATTCGGTAACATCGGTTACTTAAGCTGTGACTTTAATGGTGATGGTTCAGTTGATGCAGACGATGTTCCATATATGATAGAAAACTACGGTTTAACAAAAGTCGTACCGACGTTAGAGGCTTTACCACTGGAAATAATAAGACAAAAACAGATTATTAAAAAACAAGAATTGAATAATACTTTTAAAAAGAAAAAAAATATTAATTTAATAAAGAACGAGTAAAAATAATTTTGACATTGTTAAAACATTAAAAGCCGGATGGTTTTCCTT
>PNBM01000065.1:0-11541 GCA_003135995.1 Ignavibacteriota bacterium
ATATAGAGTTATTTTATGTTGATTAAAATTAACAAAACATTATGCAGTTAACTTGAATTTATTTTGACTTTTCTGAAATTGGTGTATAAGTTAATCAATTACAATCATCCCCCCTGCCCCCCCTTCCAAGGGGGAAAAAACACAAGTTTTCCTCCCGACAGTTTTGATTATTTTCGGTCGGGAGGAAACTCCCGACCGCACAGTTGAAAAATAAATGAAAAAGAGCTTATACAATTTCGTTCCCAGCTCCAGTGCGTTCTTTGCATCCCGACTTGTCGGGGCGTGGGAACGCAATAAAATTATTCAACTTTTAATTTGATTTGCTCAATTGCCACGACTTTTGCGTTCTTTGCATCCCGACATGTCGGGATAAGTCGTGGGTTGGATTATAGTTTTATTGGGCTTTAGCCCAAAACTCTTTAATATTATAGGCTAAAGCCCGGTTTAGTTCGAATTAATCCACGAGCTAAAGCTCGTGGCAATTGAGCAGGAAAAAATAATAAAAAATGTTTAGCGTCATAGCCGTGACATCTGTTTTTAATTTATAAAATTATTAGCGATTCATAAAAAATTTTATATTCATAAAAATGGATTTAAGCGGGAATTGAGATAATATTCATAAAAAGAAGATGTCACCCCTACGGGGTTTTATATCTCGTTTTTTCAATTTTCTACCAAGATTTCATCGCTCCGCGGTTAATAGACATTTAATATCAGTTAGGTATAAAGTCGTAAGTAAAAAAATATTTCAAATACGACCCACGACTTTAGTCGGGGAGAATAAATCTATTCCTGCATAACCGTTTTATCGGTCTATAATTTTTAATAATCCAGTTTCATTTTCTCGCTTTTAGCGTTTTGCATTGTTATCTAACTCCTTGGAGACAACGAGAAAAAACACACAAAACCTCAAAAATAGCGGGAAAATGCATTTTATGCCTTGGCGGGAAAGAAATCCGCATAAGTAAAAATGATTTTTTCTTGAGTGAAAATGATTTTTTCTTGAGCCGGAAATATTTGCGCCTAAGCCGAAATCGGAAAACCCCTACGGGGTTTTATATTAATGGACAAATTTGCTACAAACAGGAAACCCCTACGGGGTTTCTTTGTTTGTTAATATTTTCCTATAAACGGAAAATCCCTACGGGATTTAATTGTTTGCTAATATTTTCCTATAAACGGAGAACACATGACGGGGTTTCGATGTTACTCAGAATTCAACATTAAAAATTCAACATTAAATTAGCTCTTATTTGTTTTCTGTTATCTGTTTTTTGTTTTTTGTATTAATTTTTCCACTTAAATATTTTTAAATCTTCCGTAACTTAAAAATATGGATTTACACAAGACAATAGAAAAATTTTTTTCGGATGAGGGCACGCTGTCAAATAAATTTGATAATTATGAATTCCGACAGTCACAGCTCGATATGGCAATTTCAATTCTGGATTCTCTCGAAAATAAATCGCATTTGTTAATCGAGGCTCCGACAGGCATCGGAAAAAGTTTTGCTTACCTTGTGCCTGCAATTTATTTTGCTTTACAGAATAAAAGAAAAGCAGTTGTATCAACTCATACAATAAATCTTCAGGAACAATTAATCTACAAAGATATTCCTTTGCTAAAAGAATTACTTCCAGTTAAATTTAAAGCGGCTTTGCTTAAAGGGAAAAGTAATTATTTATGTCCGAAAAGATTAAGGTATGCAATTGAAAATTCAAATTCACTTTTTCAACCGGGAGAAACGCTCGAACTCGATATGCTTCACAGCTGGTCGAAGGAAACAGATGACGGAACAATTTCGGATGTTAATTTTCCCGTTTCGCCGAACGTCTGGAATACAGTCTGCGCCGAAAGAGGAATTTGCACTAATAAAACCTGCGGTGGAATTGAGGACACTGAATGTTTTTATCAAAAAGCAAAATACAGACTTGCAGATGCAGACCTGATTGTAATAAATCATCATTTATTTTTCACGCTTTTAAACGGAGTGAAAGAAGATGAATCTGACGGATATTTGTACAAAGATGATTTTGTGATTTTCGACGAGGCGCACACCCTGGAATCTATAGCGGCGGAACACTTCGTCCCTGCTATGTCGCGAGAGATTATAAAATATCATTTACTCAGACTTTATAATGATAAAAAAAGGCGCGGGTTTTTAAATTCTTTTCCCGCACTGCACGTTATTCCGATTGTGCAAAATCTTCTCGATATGAACCAGGTTTTTTTTCAGGGGATAAAGCGCGAACTTTTTAAAAAAGAAAACGGAAAATATATTAAGCTTGCAATTCGCATTTCAGAAAAAAATTTATTTAAAAATGAATTAAGGGAAGAATTAACAAAACTCGTTAATAACCTGAGAGAGCTGAGAAAATTTTGCAGAAACGAATTGCAGGAAAACGAACTTCAGGATTATATTCTGCGATTCGGCGAATTTAATTATTTAATAGATTCGTTTCTTGAGTTAAAGGACGAAGATAAGAATTATGTTTACTGGGTGGAGCTTGCTTCTCAAAAGCCCGAGGCGAATGTATCTCTTTGCGCCTCGCCAGTTGACCTTTCGGAATTTTTCCGCGATAATATTTTCAGGGATAATAATTCCTGCATAATGACGAGCGCTACGCTGACAGTGAATAATAATTTTAAATATTTTAAAAAACGTCTCGGCGCTGAGCGTGAGCAGGATTTGCAATTGCCCACACAATTTGATTTTTATAACCAGGTGAAAATGTATATTCCGAAAGATATTCCCGAGCCGAAAAAAGAAAATAATATTATTTATCAGAATAAATTAGCAGAATGGATTTATCACTTTATTACACTCACGGAAGGCAAAGCTTTAATTTTATTTACAAACTCCGCGATAATGAAAAATATTGCCGCCGAACTGAAGGAACAATTAATCGCTGATGATATTGAACTATTAATTCAGGGCGAAGGTATGTCGAGAAAAAATTTACTGAATAAATTTAAAAAGAATATAAGTTCAGTGCTTTTCGGACTCGATAGCTTTTGGCTTGGGGTCGATGTGCCGGGAGAAGCGCTCTCCAACCTTGTTATAACCCGCCTGCCGTTCCAGGTGCCCGACCATCCGCTAATTCAAGCCCGTCTGGAATATATTGATTCACACGGAGGAAACAGCTTTATGGATTACTCTCTTCCCGAAGCAATTTTAAAATTCAGACAGGGATTCGGAAGATTAATCCGTCACAGAAATGACAGGGGAATTATTGCACTTTTAGACCCGCGTATAATTACCAAACCTTATGGGAAATATTTTTTTAACTCGATTGAAGAGATTCCTGTAGAGATTCTTTAGTCCGGTATTTTCATTTTATATCAATAGTTATTTGAGTATTTTTCATAATGGAAAATAATGAAAATAAAAACATTCCGGAAGAAAAACCTGTTGAAGGCATAAATACGGAAAAATCGAGCGAAGATACTGAAGTACAATTTCGCGTAGAACCTTTGCAAAAAGAACCTATACCGAAAGAAAAATCACCTGAAACACATTTGACTGACGAAAAAACATCCGAAGAAAAATCAACTGAAGGCATTCCCTGTGAAATTGATTACAATAAAACTTTATATTCAAACGCCCGTTCCTGCGCTGTTAAAATTTTATGCAGATGCGAAAGGACGGATGCATATCTCGATAAATTAATAGATTCGGAATTACGAAATACAAATCTTAATGATTTCGATAAATCACTTTTAAACGAATTGACGCATGGCGTCATCAGATGGCTAAGAAGGCTTGATTGGTTCTTAAATGGATTTTACAGGGGGCAATACGAAAAATGTTTACCCGAAGTTAAAAATGCTATGCGTGTGGCGCTTTACCAGATATTATTTTTAAATAAAATTCCATATTCAGCCGCTGTAAATGAAGCCGTCGAGTTCATAAAAAAAATCCGCGGGGATAAACATGCCGGTGTTGTAAACGGATTATTGCGAACTATAATACGAACGCTTGATGCCCTCGTATGGCCAACCCGCGAGATAGATGAAGTGAATTACCTTGGAATAATTCAGTCTCATCCAAACTGGATGGTGCGCCGATGGATAGGAAGGTTCGGGTTTGACGACGCACAAAGACTTTGCGAAGCAAATAACAAGAGACCACATATAACTTTAAGAGTGAACAGAAATAAGATTACTAATGAAGAACTTGTTAAACATTTAAATGAAAACAATATTCCATTCAGACAGGGAAATTACCTGGATTATTTCTTTTCTGTTAAAGCAATGTCGAAAATTTATGATAATGATTTTCTTAAAAAAGGATATTTTACGATACAGGATGAAAGCGCCGGATTAATATCGCATCTTGTTGCGCCGCGGGAAGATGAATTGATACTCGACACATGTGCCGCCCCCGGAGGTAAATCATCGCACCTGTATGAACTGATGAAAGGAAAAGGTAAAATCATTGCTATCGATAAATATTCATCACGTGCAGATACTATGAAGAAAAATTTCGAAAGGCTTGGAATGGAAAATATTATAGCATTCCAGGAGGATTTAAACGAACCGAAAACAGATTTAATTACAAATAAACTAATAAATAAAGTAAATAAAGTTCTTGTTGATGCACCCTGTTCCGGGTTAGGAATTTTATCGAAGAAACCCGATATCAAATGGAAAAGAGAACCCGAAGATATTTACAAACTTCAGAAATTACAGCTTGAATTGCTTGAACTTGCTACAAAATATGTGAAACCCGGCGGATGCTTAATTTACAGCACCTGTACGGTTGAGACCGATGAAAATTCCGACGTTATTCATAAATTTCTCAGTAAACATTCCGAATACTCTATCGACAATGCGAAAAATTATGTTCATGAAAGTGTTGTGAACGATGAAGGGTTCATAGAAGTATTTTCGCATATTCACAATATTGACGGTGCCTTTGGTGCCCGGCTCAGGAAATCCTGAAATTAGAAACAAAAAAGCCCTTAAATTAATATTTAAAGGCTTTTTATTTTTATAATTTAATTTTTATTTTTCTTCAATAAATACCGGATTCAAATCTTACATGACAAATTCAACAATTTTATAATTTCTCTTTTTAATTTGAATCCTATATTGTAAATCAAAAATTATTTCTCGTCGAAGAAGTCACCAATCTTCAATCTCGCATTAAGCAAGACTGTTACGACTCCCATCCTGCCATCAGGACCCTTTGTTAATCTTACCGAAGGTCCGACAGCAAAAGCTGTACTTGAAAANNCACCTATGCTTGATACATATGCCTCCCACAGAAACTGGAAGTTTCGTTTAGTGCTGCCAAAAGTAGCATTCATTCTTAAATCAAATACCGAACCGGCTAATGTCAATTCTCTGCCGAGGAATCCGGCATTGACTTCACCGAGATATTGACCGACATATATTTTTGACCTTGTGGATCTGAATATTCTCAAAGGATATCTGAATTCCCAGTTAAACCAACCGCCTTTTGAAATATAATGGTTGGGCATGTTTAAAGTATCGTTGGTCATCTTTATCGGAACCGGCGGATCGTAGTCGCCTGAATCTAATACCGTGTAATATCCTACCTGAAGGAAATTACCAAAAGGAATAACATAGCTAACATTCAAACCCATTTTGGGAGAAAATATATTATTATAATTTCCATATCTGCTTTCTTTTTCTCCTTTGGTTGCTCCGGCATCTCTTTTCAGTACCAATTCTTTAAGCCTTGTAGTTATACCAATTGAAGCACCAAGTAAATGGAAATTAGCTCCCACCATATCTGTTTCAAGAGGACCTGAATAAGGGGTTCCTGATTGGAATGAAAATCCGAATCCTCTTTTTATAGGAATACCAAGCGGGTCAGCTCCGAAAAAATTAAAATAAGGATTTATATAAGCTACAGAATTTACAATTTCTCTTTCTTTCTGTGGCGGAGCAATAAACTCATCAATCCTTACTTTTCTNNTCAGTGAACACCGAAATAAAGTTGTATCCAACCTTTGATAAATTCTCTTTATTCGCACCTCTCCATTTTACCAAAGACATTTGCGTTTTCGGGGATAACATATCCCAGGCATATTGCTTGGAACCGTCAGCTCCTTCATCGCCGATGGTTACAAACTGAGCGTTTGCATCAGTTACATTAATACTAACTATATAACTTTCAAGCGGTGGATCGATTAACAATTCCTTCTGTAACTGAATAAATACACTATCGTCATAAACCTTAGCATTTATCTTAAAATGACTCCAGGATGTAGGGTCATTCTTATCCTCTTTAAAAACATAAGTAAATTTTTGTTTTGGACCTGGGATAGGTGTTTTATTTGTNNATGTATCAGTTGGTATAATCCTCTCGGGTGGAGGTTGAGTTATCTGAGGAGTTGTATCGTTTAACTGAATTCCCTGATCCTGCTGCTCAATGATAATTTTATTGGTGTCTGTTTGTGCGATTGAATTATTGTTGATTCCACAAATTACTAAGAAAGCGAGAACCGACAACAAAATAAATTTTGCTTTTGTTGAATTTGTCATTTGTTTAATAGAGTATTGATTTTTGAATTACCTTTTTTTTATTTATTAATTAATTAAAAAATGTTATTTACCATTTACCGAATATAAAAGTACCTGCCTGTCTTAAATCGTGTTTCGGATTTAACCTGTCTTTGACATGAACAGTGAAAGATACTCTATAAGGAGAATCCTTCCCTTTAGTCCAGCTATCGAACGCTTGTTGAGAACCCAAAAGATTCAAAGTCACATCAAATGTTGTCGGACCGACCTGTTTGGTTGTAACAGGACCCGAAAAATTCACATCTAAATTTTGCGGAAAATCATCAATTATACCAACACGAAATCCGACTGAATTTTGAACAGACCTTAGTGAAGCATCCTCACCTCCGGAACCAACCCTCGTTATAGAAATTTGAGGAACCTGATTTTCCTTAGTTCTTTTAGTATCCGAAGCACTGCCGACTTTAAATGTTACACTGCTTTCGCCCATAATAGTTATTTTCGCACTTGCTTTCGGGGCTATATTTGCGAGCAACTTTCCGTCGGCTAAAATTTCGAGATTATCATTGTACGGATTTCTTATCGTGGTAGAAGTATATTGTGTCAGCTCCACACCCTGAACATTTGCTTTTATTTCCTGTTTTTCATCTTTCTTGGGTTCCTGTTCTTTCGGTTTCATTATGTCAGGTTGTCTGATAATCGGATTTTGCTGAACTGTAACTTTCAACTGATTCAATTCTGCCAATAATTTTGACATATCTTCGGCTGTATATTTTTTATTCGTATCTACATGAATTTCAGGTACAAGTCCTAATGCGAGCAAAGAATCGATGAAAGATTTCAATGAATCTGCAAATGATTTTTCGACAACAACGTCTTTATTAATTACTTCCTCTAAGCTAATATCTGCACCTTTTATTGATATAACACAAACTACAAATATATATAATACCTGATAAATGATGAATTTTACATCACGTCCTTTTTTCATAATTATAAAAATTTTTTTTCGTGAAAAATGCTAAATTAAAAAAAATTTATCTTTTACCTGCAAGATATACGAGATTATCTAAACTCTTCAATGCGCTTGAATCTTTTAAGTTGGATATCGTTTCAATTAACATCTGAGATGTTTTTTGCATTTCTCCTAATATCTTCAGGTCAGGAAATTTGATGTTATTTATTTCTGTCCCGATTCTGGATACTTCGTTCATATTATTTCTAAGCATAGTAGTATACTCTGTGGTTTTCTGGATAACTGCAGCAATATTCGTAAGTGAGTTCATGGAATCATTGATTTGTTTTACGAGTGCAGGATCATAAACCTGAATGTGGCTAAGATCAGTAATTGTATTTTTCAATGCCGTTATGTTCTTAGCAAACTCTTCATTAACGCCGTACGACAGTTTAATAAATTTGAATATTTGTTCGGCATCGTCTTTTGTTATTGGTTTCACTCCGCCGGATGCAACCATGTTCATCATTAATTCCTGGTTTGCAGTTTTGAAACTTTCTACGAGCTTAAGTTGATTCATACTTTGGTTAAAGAAGGAATATTCAGTTTCAAATTTGCCGACTTCTTCCGTTATCGCTTGAAATTGCAGCCCTTGTACTTCAAACACGGAATCAAATAATTTTGCAATAGCTAAAATAATTATTGATTTTATTTCAAAGGGAACCGAGAATCCCAAAAATATTGTCGGACCAATTTTTATTGAAATCAATAATATTGCTGCACCAAGCAAAGGCATTGCCGTTCCAATTGCATCAACTAACCCGCTGTAGCTATCAATTATCCTTTCGATGATTTGAGCTGAAGGTCCCTTTGTTGCTATTTGTTTTTTCAGACTTCTGTTTGAGAAGTAAGCAAATAGTACGAAAAGAATATAAGCGGCAAACGGAAGCCACCAAAATCTTATTGGTGTTAAATTCTGATTCGTAAATGAAGCACCGGGGAATAAATAATTCGCGAACGAATTCGCTATCGGTCCAAGGAAAGGTACGTAAGAAACGTCGACAAAGACCGAGAGCAATAATAACAGCAACGAAGGAAAAGCTGACTGTAAAACGTCTATGGAGCCTTCTCTGTCGATTTTTTTTAGATGTTTTATTACAATGTAGTTTGTAATCTGAATTAATTCAGAATGGTTTTCCTTAACAACCCTTATCTTACCTTCCATTTCACTGTCGGACATGAGACTAACGTCATCATTAGTATCTCTGCTGATTGGTTTAAACGTAGATTTATCTGCCATAGCGTTTATTTTAAATTAATAATTTTATTTAAAATCTAACAAGTATTATTGTAAATTTATTTATTGTAAAACTTTAAATCAATCTAATAATTTTTTTCATCAAAAAACCTGTATTTTTTAATCTCCATTATATTTTTCATATGCCTCTATTATATCCTTTACAAGTTTATGCCTGACTACATCTGATTTATTAAAATATACAAATGAAATATCATCTATTCCTTTCAGAATTTTTTGTATCTGCACTAAACCCGAATTCTCTTTTTTAGGCAAATCAATCTGTGTAATATCTCCGGTAATTATAGCTTTTGAATTCGGACCAAGCCTTGTAAGAAACATTTTCATCTGAATTGTCGAGGCATTTTGAGCTTCATCTAAAATGACAAAAGAGTTATTTAATGTTCTTCCCCGCATATATGCAAGCGGAACAATCTCAATTATATTTTTCTCGATATATGATTTTAATTTTTCGAGTGGTATCATATCCTCGAGAGCGTCATATAAAGGTTTCAGGTACGGGTCGATTTTTTCTGACAGGTCACCCGGTAAAAACCCGAGACTCTCCCCTGCTTCTACCGCAGGTCTTGAAAGAACGATTTTATTTACTTGCTTTTTCTTTAATGAGTCTATACCAAATGCAACACCAAGATAGGTCTTTCCAGTTCCCGCAGGACCTATTGCAAATATAATATCGTTTTCTTTAACTCGTTTAAAATACTCGATTTGTGTGGGTGTCTTCGGTTTAATGTAATCATTATTCTTAAATAGTATGATGTTCTCAATTTCATTGGCGCTGATACCGAACTTTTTCCTGAAATAATTATTATCTTTTTCTCCGATGAGTTCGGTTACTAACTTTATATCATTTACATTTATGTTTCCCTGTCGATTAATTAAAAAAAGCAATTCACTGAAAATCTTTTCCAGAACCTCCAGCTCATCTTCATTTCCTTTTAAAATAACCGAATCTCCCCTGAGCACAATTATCGAATCGAACTGATCTCTTAAAAAATTTAAATTTTCTTCGTTAATTCCCGATAAACTCAATGGGTTAATACCCTGTATTGAAATTGCTTTTTCCGTCTATTAATTTCCATTTAAATTTGAACTAACTAAAATTTAAGATATTTTAATAAAATAAAAAAGCCTTTATGTAATAACATAAAGGCTTTTGTAAATATATATTTTTTTGAAATATAAGAATCCAAAGAAATATATTTATTTCTTAGCAGGATCTTTTTTCTTATCATCTACTACTTTTTTCTTATCATCTGCTACTTTTTTCTTATCAACTGCATCTTTCTTCACGTCTTTCTTTTCATCTTTCTTCATGTCTTTCTTATCAGTTCCTTCTTCTTTTTTCAACATTTTTTTATGATGATATCTTTTCCATGAATGGGCTTTGTCCATTGCCATCTTTTCGAGATCTTTTGTAAGAGCAGGAACTTTAAGAACTTGTCCCGGATAAATTAAATTGGGATTGTGTATGGTTTTTGGAACACGTGGAGGAGCAGAAACTACACCTTTTTCGTTTGCATCCCAAAGTACGGGCCACATCTTAGGATTGTTGTAGATTTCCTTTTTGCCGGCGATTTTGTATAAACAGTCACCTTTTACAACTGTATAACCGGTTGGTGTTTCGACTTTTGGTCCCCAGGCTTTCAGATCGTCACCTAATTTTTTATATCTTGCTGCAAAATCAGGATGGCATCTTAAATTCGATGCGCTTAAATCCGCATACATTTTTTCTGCGTCTTCTTTCTTTCCTTCTTTGTTCTTTACGATTGTTTCAAGCTTTCCTAAATTTGTTTTGAAAGCATCGTATTTGTCTTTTCCACCGATAGCAGAATAATAATCATCTTCAGCTTTTTTTACTTCTGCTTTTTTGCTGTCTAACGTTTTGGTAAGAGCGTCTTTATCTTTTTGTAAATCCGCAACTTTACCGGTTAATTCTGTCTTCTTGGCTGTATATTCATCGATTTGCTTTTGCCATTCTTCTTTAGTCATTTCTTCGTCTTTCTTTTCTTCATCATCCTGAGCAAATAATGATATTCTTGTACCGACAACCAAGGAGAGGGCGAGTAACATAATTAAAAATTTTTGGAATTTCATTTAAAATCTCCTTTTATTTTAAATTTTTTTAAAATTGTTTAAAAACTTGTTTTCGAAAAGGTCTATTTGCAATTTCTGACTGCATCAGTCATTTTTTGGTAATTTTTTACCATTTCATCTTGCTTTGCGATTTGTTTTTGCAAGTCAGCCTTTTCACTTTCTAACTTGTTAACATCGCCTTGAAGTTTTTCAACTTCAGCTTTTAAATCATTGAGTTGCTTCATTTCTTCTTCGCTAACTCCACCACCGCAACCAACTATCAGAACTGAACCACTGAACATGGTAACGATTAGAAGTGCTAAGAACATTTTTTTAAATTTTGCCATTTAATACCTCCTGTATTTTTATTGGCCTTTTTAAAAAGAGTTAATTTAATTCAGTACAAATATATATTAGAATATTTCTCTTGTCAAGTCATATTCTAAAAAAGTAGACAAAAAAAACCTCAAAATTTGCTTTATTTTGGGGTTTTGGAAAAATATTATAAAAAAATAGACACCATTCTCAATTTTAAATTATAAATGTTAAATGTAAAATTGCGTTTCTAAATGCCATAATTTTTAAAATTAGTTGATTCAAAAATTGAATTTCTTGAATGGATTGAAAAAAATAAAAAATAAAAATCATTAATCCTCAATAATTATGTTCTTAATAATTTAACATTTATAATTTAAAATTG
>PNBM01000065.1:11582-26517 GCA_003135995.1 Ignavibacteriota bacterium
AATGCCTGCCAGATTTTATCATATAATTTATGTTTTTTTAACAAAGTAATAAATATGTCATCCGCCTCTTTTAAAATATTTAATTTTTCCTTTGTTACGTCACTTAATATTCTTATCGCTAATCCGGGACCCGGAAAAGGATGCCTTGCTATAAAATATTCCGGTAATCCCAGTTCCCTTCCTATTTTTCTGACTTCATCTTTAAATAATTCTCTGAACGGTTCGATCAGTTTCAGATTCATTATATCGGGNNCCCTGAATGATCCAGATTCAATAACATCCGGATATAACGTACCCTGTACGAGAAATTTAATCTTCCCGCTATTTAATTTTATTTTCTTTGCTTCTTCTTCAAATACTTCTATAAAAGTATTACCGATTATTTTTCTTTTCTTCTCAGGGTCTGTTATTCCTTTTAACCTTCTTAAAAATTTTTCGGATGCATCAACAAAAATTAACTTCATCCTGAAATGATTTTTAAATAACCCGACGACGTTACTGCTTTCATTCTTCCTCATCAATCCGTTATCTATATGTATGCAAATCAGTTTATTTCCGACAGCCCTGTTCATTAATACAGATGCCACGGATGAATCCACTCCGCCGCTTAAAGCACATATGACATAATCATTTCCTGCCGTATGTCTTATTTCCCTGATTTTGTTTTTAATAAACGATTCCGGAATAAAAAGATTTTTTACTTTGCATATTTTAAAAATAAAATTTTTCAGAATAAGTTCACCGTTTTCAGTGTGGTTGACTTCGGGATGAAATTGTAAAGCATAAATATTTAAATTAAAATCTTCAAAACTGCTGACGATATCATTTTTGCTTCCTGATGTTATTTTTATATTCGAAGGTAATTTGTAAATTGAATCGCCATGGCTCATCCATACAATCAAATCTTTTTTTACTTTATCAAACAAAACAGATTTTCCCGTTATTTTTATTTTTGTGTGACCATACTCGCGAATTTTTCCTTTGTGTATTTCTCCGCCGAATCTTTGAGCGAGCAACTGCAATCCGTAACAAATTCCTAAAACCGGAATTTTTAATTTTTCGATTAATTCGAAATTTTTTGCCGATAATCTCGGGGAATCTTTTTCCAGAAGGCTTGCCGGACCACCGGAAAAAATAATTCCCGATAAACGAATTTCCGGATTCGATTTAATAAATTTCTCTATGTCAATGTTAAAGGGATGTATTTCGGAATATACCTGCAATTCTCTTGTTCGTCTCGCAATAAGTTGTGTGTATTGTGAGCCAAAATCGAGAATTAAAATTGAATCGGTTTTTTTCATGAGTTATTTAAAATTTTTTTTTGCCATCAGGGCCGCACCAAATGCCGGAGAATTTACATTTTTTAAAATTTCTAAATTACTGAAATTATCCCGGATATATAATTTTAATTTATTCGAAAATATATTTTCGTTCTCGATTATGCTGCCGGTCAGCGCTATTCCTAATTTCTTTTTCCATTTACACAATTTCATAAATCCATTTAGTTGTTCGCAAAGTTTTTCGGCAGATTCATTAATAATTTTCAGGGATTTTGAATCATTTGCCTTTGCACATTCAAAAACTATTTTTGCAACATTTTGAACGGGGAATTTTTCGTGGTAAATTTTTTGGATAATGTTGGAATGTGTTATATCGAATTCTTTCTTCAGTGCCTTTGTTAAAAGGCTGAATTCCTTTCTATTATCATATTCTTTAACAACCTCTTTCAGAGCCTCCTGACCTATATGATATCCGCTGCCATAATCACCTAATAATTTTCCCCAGCCACCTACCCGGTAAACCTTTTTGTTTATTATACCATATAAAATCGAACCCGTGCCAATTATGAAAACTATACCGTTTTTACCTTTAAAAGCTCCGAAATGAGCGATTTTAGTGTCGGTTTCTACGATTACATTTTTATGATTAATAAATTCCATCAATTTGATCTTTAAATCTTCCCTGTCTTTTTTTCTCCTCACACCTGTCATGCCAATGCATAATCCGCGTAAATTGTTACTATTTAATTTATTATTTTTTATGAATTTACTAATATTTCTCTTTATTTTTCTTGTAGTTTTTTCCAGGCCGGATTGAGAAAAATGAAGTGATGAAAATGTTTCACTCTTTATGATATTAAGATGACTATTAATTAAAATTATATCACATTTGGTTCCGCCGGAATCTATTCCGATATAAAATTTTGGAGATTTTTTAATCATACCAAAAAGTAACCATTTTATGGAAAACTTAAAATTGAATTTTATTGTTAAAAAATTAAAAAAAAATATTTAAATTCCTTGCAATTATAGTTTATTGAACTTATATTTAGTAGAGGTCTATTTAATGAAAAAATTTATACATATTAGTTGTATACTATTTCTATTAATCTCCGCCGCGGGAATATTAGCATCCGTTACTTTGCAATATTTTACGGCAAAGACTAATTTTGATGGTATCCTTGTGGAATGGAAAACCGGAGATGAAGGGGGAACAGTTACTTTCGATCTCGAGCGCAGCGCAACTACACCTGATAATTTTATTTCCATAAAAACATTTAACAGTACTGGTAATAATTCGTATTACTCATATCAGGATAATTCCGTAAATATGGTTAGTTCGAATGCAATATATTATTACAGGTTAAAATGTATTCAGGGAAACGGTGCCTACACCTATTCAAACAGTATTTCCGTAGTCCATTCTATATCAGGTATTAAAACTACCTGGGGTAGCATAAAAGCAATTTTTAGATAAATTACTCTTTTAGATTTTTTTTAATAAAGCTCTTACATTCTTTTAAAAATTACTTTATTAATTAAACCTAAAGTTTATGGAACAAAAAGATTGGCTTGTTACGCTGCTTTTATGTATATTTTTAGGCGGACTTGGTATTCATCGCTTCTACACTGGACATATTGGAATTGGTATCATTCAACTATTAACCCTCGGCGGATGCGGAATCTGGGCGTTAATAGATTTGATAATGATTATTACTGATAAGTATAAAGATGCTAATGGTCAACCACTTTTGAAAAAAAATTAATATTATTATAATAAAATAAAGCCTTTGACTTCAACAGAGGCTTTATTTTTTTATGATATTAATATTTTTTTCCTTCTTATTCATTGACTCTAATCCAATATTGGTATTAAATGTATTTGCGGAAGAATATTCAGGGGTATGGAATTACATAATTATTATTAGTATCTTGATTCTTCTTTGCCGGTTATATTATATTATTATTTGAATAGAATATTTTAGAAGTAAATCTGTTATGTGTGTTAAATTAATGTTATGGAAACATAAAAAGATTATTATTTAACCGGGTTTTTCGAAATTGCTTTTATATTGAATATTATACTATAAAAATATTATTTTACATTATTGAATTTTATTTAATAAACTAAACGGAAGGAGCAATAATAATGGCAGAAACAAGACAACTTAATATTACACCGGAAGAAATAGAAGCCGGGAAAACAATGGCTTTTGTTGCGTATATAATTTTCTTCATACCGCTTCTAATGGAAGATATGAGAAAAAATAAATATGTAATGTTTCACACCGAACAATCTCTGGTTTTGGTGATAGTGAATTTAATAGGTATTATCCTCGGAACTATCGGCTCGATGTTTTGTATTGGTGTGGTATTTTATTTAATTAACTTATTCGCCTTCGTATTATGGATTATGGGTATTATTAATGCTCTTGGAGGAAAAGTAACTCCATTACCACTCGTTGGACAATTCGGCGAAAAATTTAATTTCGTTAAATAGTAAAGTATTTAAATTTAAAGCAATCATTTATTTTCTAAAATGATTGCTTTTTTGTACTTCATTTTCACTTTATCCCCTTAAAGTGTATTACCTCAATCCTTTGGATTAATTATTTATTTAATTTAATATTTTATAACTAATAATTTTTTTTAACGTATATATAACTAAAATAACTTTTTGAAATTATTCTGATATTTTAAATAATATTTAAATCATAAAATAAATGAATACACCTTCGGAACTTGAGAGCGGCAAAATTTTCTTCCTGATTTCAGGTATCGTAAATATTTTGATTTTTCTTGGCTGGGGAACGAATACCATCATCGGAGGTATATTTACATGCGGACTCGGTTGTATACTCGGAATATTCCCTGTAATTAATGTTATCGGCGCCGTTATGGATTTTATAGCCTTTAATAAGCTGAGCCACTTAAATATGCAGGGCACACATGGCACAATTTACAATGCATCCATAATGCAGATTGTAACTATTGTTACCGGAAATATCATAAGCTTGATTTTTGGTATTCTGAATTTGCAAAATTTTCAGAAAGAACATGTTAAGAACTTTTTACGCGAAAAGGGCATTTATTAAAAGGAGTATTTGAAATTCGAAGAATTAATTTTTAAATTTAAATTATTTTTCCTTATTCACGATTAAATTGTTTTGGAAATTTTCTGTTTATTTAATTCATATACATTTTGAATTTTAATTTTACTGATATAAATAATACAAGGTATAAATCATTCTTTATTATTTTTTTTTCATTTATCTCTTTATTAACCCTGTTTTTAATTAATCCCGAAGATACAAATATTTATATTTTTTGCCCATTTCATCTTATAACGGGGTTGTCCTGCCCCGGATGCGGAGGATTAAGAGGCATTCATTATTTATTAAACGGTAATATAAGAGAAGCCGTTAATTATAATTTACTTTTAATAATTATAGTACCCGCAGGTGGATATTTTTTGTTATCAAATTTAAGGATATTGTTGACAGGTAAATCATTACCGGAAATTCCGTTTAATAAAAGTTTATTTTTTATTATACTTTTTATTGTAATAACATACTGGATTTTAAGAAATATTATTGTGATAAAATTTTAATGAAAATAATTTAATCAATGTGTTTTTATTTATTTTTTATTTTTTATTATTTATTTTTTATTAGAGGATGTTTGAAAAATTAGAAAATGTGAAATTTAGATATCAGGAAATATCGAAATTATTATCGGAGCCGGGTATTATAAACAATCAAAACGAATTCAGAAAACTTTCAAAGGAATATTCAAGCCTTACCGAAATCGTAGATGCTTACGATTTGTATTTAAAAACCTTATCGGAAATTGAATCCAATAAAAATCTACTGTATAAAACGAACGATTCGGATATGAAGGATTACGTGAAAGAAGAAATTCAGCGTCTCGAAGAAAATATAATTAACATAGAGAGCCAGATAAAAGAATTACTTATTCCAAAAGATCCGAATGATGATAAGAATGCAATTCTTGAAATCCGCGCCGGTACCGGCGGCGACGAAGCTTCGTTGTTCGCAGCTGAATTGTACAGGATGTATAACAGGTATTTCGAAAATAAAAAATGGAAAGTAGAAGTAATAGATTTTAACGAATCATCAATTCCCGGTGGACTGAAAGAAGCTGTTGTAAATGTCATTTCAAAAGGTGCGTACGGAGATTTGAAATATGAAAGCGGTGTTCATCGCGTTCAAAGAGTTCCTAAAACGGAAGCTAACGGAAGAGTTCATACATCTGCGGCTTCCGTAGCGGTTCTACCCGAAGCAGAAGATTTTGAAATTGAAATAAATGAGAATGATTTAAAAATAGATGTTTTCCGTTCGGGCGGAGCCGGGGGACAGAATGTTAATAAAGTGGAAACAGCAATAAGAATTACCCACATTCCGACAGGAATAGTAGTTCAGTGCCAGGATGAACGGTCACAATTAAAGAACAAATCCAAAGCAATGAAGGTACTGCGCTCAAGACTTTATGAACTCGAGCTCGAAAAAAGAGATAAAGAAGTATCACAGAAAAGAAAACTTATGGTAAAATCCGGAGACAGGAGTGACAAAATCAGAACTTATAATTTCCCGCAAAACAGGCTTACCGACCATAGAATCGGTCTGACTCTTTATAATCTTTCGGAAATTATGGAAGGTGATATCGGAGATATTATAGATAAATTGAAAACCGCAGACCGCGCATCCAAACTTGCTGATGCCGGTTAATTTCCATTTTCAATATCCTGATAAAAAATTTAACGGATGAAATTATCCTGCAACTATTTGTACGTTAACTCCGTCAATTATATATGAAAACTTTTTTTACAGGTATAATAATATTATTTTTCTCTTTTTCCGGTTTTGCTCAAAATGCGTCCGATACCGGTTCATTCAAGCCAAATACAAACATCGAAATTTCAATTAATCGTTTTGATGATTCAAAAATCACCATTGACGGAGAACTTGATGAACTCGTTTGGAAAAAAATTTCGCCTTTAGAAAATTTCTGTGAAGTTACTCCCGGCGACAATACAAAACCTGCTGTTCCTACGGAAGTCTTTATGTTCTTCGATAATTATAATTTATATATAGGCATTATCTGCTATGAAAATGATGTGAGTAAAATCCGGAAGACTCTGACAGACAGGGATAATATGTTTAACGATGACTGGGCAGGAATTATTCTCGATACATACAGCGAAAGTAAACAAGCATACGAATTTTTTGTCAATCCTTATGGAGTGCAGGGAGATTTAATATGGACGCCAGGCGGTGAAGATGCGAATTATGACGGAATCTGGTATTCAGCTTCAAAAATTTATAAAGACAGGTGGACTACTGAAATCGCAATACCTTACAAAAGCATTCGCTTTCCCGACAATGAAGTACAGCAATGGGATTTTCATATAATCCGCACAAGACCGAGAGAAAATCGCGAACAGTATTCCTGGGTTCCTATTAACCGTAATGACCCGACTCTCTTTACGCATTATGGAATTTTAAAAGGAATAAAAAATATTAAAGGCGGAAAGAATCTTGAAGTTCTCCCGTTTGTAGTTGGTTCTCAGGCCGGTTCAATTTCCGATAATAGCAATGCAGATTCCAAATTTAATAATGAAGACGTTAAAGGACAGGTCGGACTGAATTTAAAATATGGCATAACTTCAAATCTTACTACAGACTTTGCACTCAACCCGGATTTCTCTCAGGTGGAATCAGACGCCGCTACTTTAGATGTAAATAATCCTTATGCGATTTATTATTCCGAAAAACGTCCTTTCTTTATCGAAGGAAATAGCATATTCAATACACCTATAAGCAACGTAGTTTATACGCGCACAATAAATAATCCTTTGTATGCGCTTAAACTGACAGGAAAAATCGGGAAATATGAACTCGGAGTTATTTCTGCTTACGATAAAAAATCTCCTTTCACTCTGCCATTTGCCGAAGGAAGTAATTTTCTTTTAACAGACCGCAAATCTATATCTAATATTTTTCGCGTTAAAAGAAGTTTAAAAGATGATTCATATATAGGTCTTCTTTTCACTGACAGGCAGGTGAATAAAGATAACAATCAATTCCTCGATGTCGATGGTTTTAACAGAGTATTCGGTGTGGACGGCAATTACAGGTTTTTTGATAATTATTCTTTTACATTCCAGGTTTTAAAAAGTGTAAATAAAGAAATTAATTACCCGGGATATTCCGATACAACTTTATTTGCAAACGGAAAATATACTTCCGCTCTCGACGGCGAATCATTTTCCGGAGTCGGAGGCGATTTTCAGTTTATCAGGAGTGCCAGTCATTGGAATTTTAATTTTGAATATAATGCAATTCCTCCGGAAGTCAGGTTTGATAATGGATTTCTGCAGAGCAATAATTCGAAAAGATTATCAACCAACCAGTCGTATATGTTTTACATGGAGAAAGGTATATTAAACAGGATACAACCGTCTATATACGGACATGTAAGACATAACTACGGCAATCAGCTCGTTGAAGAATTTGTAGAACCACAGTTATATCTTCAGTTCAAAAACCAAATAGCTGTAAACCTAATGCCGTTTCTTGTGAACAACGAATTATATAAAGGCGTGTATCATGAAGGTGTAAGACGTATGAACTTAAATGTAACTTGTAATGCTCTCGATTATTTATACGGCAGTTTCTTTGCGGCTTTCGGAAAATATATTGTTCGTCAGGATAACCCTTATGTGGGTTTTGGATACGACCTTGAACTATCTGCAAATGTAAAATTATTTAACAGAATAATTCTTGAAAATAGTTATGTTTACTATGAGCTCGACAAAAATTACGGCGGAGAAAAAATTTATGCCGGATATATTTTCAGAAACAAAACTACATATAATTTTAATCAGAACTTATCGCTTCGATTAATAACACAATACGATTCATTCAACCAAATATTTAATTTTAATCCTTTATTAAGTTATAAATTAAATCCTTTCACAATATTTTATATTGGTTCTGCCTACGACTATGCACAACTCGATAACCTGATGGGACTTCCTAAATATGTATTAACAGACCGCCAGTACTTCCTGAAACTCCAGTACCTCTGGAGACTCTAACAAAAAATAAAAAATAAATAAGAAAAAATAAATAAGAGCAAATACTAATAATTTTTTCTTAAATGAAAATATATAAGGAAATATAACTCATTTGTTTTTCAAACGAGTCGTTTTAATAATTGAGAACAGAATTTTACTTAATTCATCTATGTCGTTTAATAAAGAATTAAACATTTTATCATTGATATAATTAGTACGATGAAGCAATCTTAGCCAGTAATCTGTCTCCTTTGTTTCTTTATTGGCTATTGATATTTTATTGGAAAAGTCAGATGTGGATATTGAACCATGAGCTTCAGATACATTTGCCCCAATAGAAGTTCCGCAACGCAATATTTGTTTTGATAATATATATTCTTTTTTCTCATTAATTAAATACTTATATAATTTCACTATTCTTTCCGCAAAATCAAATGATTTATCTACGATTACACTTTCTTTACTTATAGCCATAAGTTTAATATTCAAGTTATAAAATTCAAAAATAAATATGTACTACAATTATTATACTATTCGAATATTTTTCTTTTAATTTTTTAATTTTAAGTTTGTTATAGTTTTTCTTTTATTTTTTATTTTTTGAAATTTAGTCTTCGAATCTCATTCTTTTTGATATGTCTTTAAGGGAGGTCCAGCTTTCCATTAATTCCGGCAGGTATTCTGTTGCGGTTACGAAAGTCCATAAATAAGCTACTATTGAATAAAGCTCACCGGCACTGAAATCGTCCAGGTCTATTGCAATATAAAGTACTACCATAAAAATCGCTAATAGAGATATCCTCATAACTCCGAAATTAAACGCCCCCCAGTTAGCAATTTTTCTCTGAGGCTTTGCAATATTGGTGTAATATTCTCTGACGAACTCCGGGTCTTTCTTTGCAAATACATCATAAATATCCTCAAACTTATCGTGAAATTCCGTCTGCAAAACCGACACCCTCCTGCTGTAAAGCTTATTGGTAAAATACAAATGTACAATAATGCAAAAGCATGTCAAAGATATCATCCAGTCAAAGAAGTACAGCGCAATGATTGCGCCGCCGATTGCAATAATATTTTCAANNGTACTTCCGGAATTCTGTATTGTAAAAATCCTATATATTGTTGTGATAACTCTGCTCTTATTGTGGTTTTCGAAACAGAAAGATTTTTTTGAATAGAGGTAGCGCTTACTTCGGTTGCAATTTTAGTATAAATATTCAGGAATATCTTTGGGTCAACAGCCCTTCGTAATGTTCCCATTCCCGAATTTATTGCAAAGACTGCAATCCAGATTAGAAGAGGAAATAAATAAGATGCTTCTTTATTTTGTTGGATTCTTGAAATACTGTCTGTATTCTTATTGGAGGCTTCAAAGGTATTTTCAAATTGCTTTATAACCGAATTGTGTTCGTTTTGAGAATTATCTAAAGTGTCAGCCGGGTTCGAATCTGATTGAACATCAATAACAGCATCTATTACTTTTCCGAAAACTGTTGGCTCAACTATCCAAGCTACATTTTCTATTACTACAAGACTAAGCGCTAATACTATTCCCTTCCTAAATCTTTTTATTAATTCAATTAGATGCATTGACGGAAATTTCTTTTAGAATATATATAATTTAAAATTATTAAAATACATTTACTATGTATAAAAAAAGCAAATTCACTATAAATACTATTAAAAACCTGATTAAATCTGTGTAAAATTCAACTTTAGATTATTTTTAATCCCGCGAATTTTCAAAACTTATTTCTTGTTATATTTAAAATATATACTTATATTGTCAAAAATAAATTAAAAATTATGATTACAAGAGTTAAAGGAATTACATTTCCGCGTTTGATAGTACTTATAATTTTATCTTCATTTGCGTTTATAAGGTCTGATTGCAGTAAATCGGTAACGAACACTCCTACAGACATAACCGGAACATGGACACTCGTGAAAATGCAGGGTGATTTGCAGGATGTCTGCCTGCAGGAAATTGCCCAATTCCAGGGCGGAACCGCAACTCTTCAATGCCCCGGAGTAACACCTATTACGAGACCGTATACATTTACAAATAATGTTTTAACTTACACTTCGACCGGCATGAGTTATAACGTGACTTTTTTTACGGAAAATAATGTTGCAAAAATGTTGTTGCAAGCTACAAACAACGTTCAAAGACAATTAACATATGATCAAAATACTAATTAATTTTAAAACGAATTTAATTATGATAAAAAGTTTAAAAATTTCTTCCGTATTATTTATTTTAATGGTCTTAGTAATTATTATTTATGGTAATTCTTTTTCAGACCTTAAAACCGAAACAACAAAAAATGTATTCAGGCAAAACAAAAACCGGCAAAAAATTTCGGATGTGATTTCTGAAAAAAAATTATCCTCGGTATTTGCGAATATAAAATTATTCACAAAAAACAATACGGATGCTGTAAGTCCGGGATTAAATAAATATGTTTCGAACCCATCATTATTAAATATTCAAAAAGATGTGCTTGCAGAATTAAACTCGAAAAAACCTCAGAATATTAATCTCGAAATACCTCTTGCGGATAATTCTGATATTGTACTTGAACTGACTCAACAGAAAATACTCTCTGATGATTTTAAAGCTTATGCATTAACTAAAAACGGAAAAGAACCTTTTAATTATTCACCGGGAATATACTATGCGGGTATTATAAAAGGAAAAATAAACTCCGTTGCCTCAATAAGCGTTTTCAAAGATAATGTAATCGGAATAATTTCAGATGAGAAAGGGAATTACAATCTTGGTAAAGTTTCTGACAGGAATAAAAAGACTGATAACTATATTTTTTATTCGGAAGACGACCTGCGAATTAAGAATAAGTTCAAATGCAATGATGATGGTTATGAAAGGAAATTAACAAAACCTGTTTTAAATAATCATATTGAAAATATTTATGATGCGAGACTTCCGGTTAATATTACTTTTGTTTCAGATTATCAATTATATTTAGACAGGTCATCCGATACGAATCAGGTTGCAAATTTTATTACCGGGTTTTTCAATGAAGTGCATACGATTTATCAAAATGAATTTCTGCCGATACAAATATCAGAAATTTCAATATACACTTTCGCTGACCCGTATAGAAATTTAAATGATCCGATACAAATATTATTGGATTTCGGCGGCGACATACAGAATAATCACAATAGCAACCTGGCTCACCTTATAAGTTCGCGTAATGCTAATCTTGGCGGTATCTCATGGATTAGAACTCTCGGATCAAATTTTAATTCTGCCGACTCATCAGGACCGTATTCGTTCAGCGATATAGATAATTCCTACAGCAATTTTCCGGAATATTCCTGGACAGTTACTGTCGTAGCTCACGAAATGGGTCATAGCTTTGGTTCACAGCATACACACTCTTGCGTATGGCCAATAGAAACTAACATTATAGGTGCTATAGATTCTTGTTATACTTCTGAAGGTGGCTGTTTTTTATATACTCAACCGGATAGCAATGGAACAATTATGAGTTACTGTCATTTAAATGGCAGAATAAATTTATCAAAAGGTTTCGGTCCAATGCCGGGAGATACAATCAGACTGCGTTATAATCAGGACCCGGAATTCGGTTCCGTTGTAAATTCGTCCGAAGTTCCGACCGAATTTTTACTTTTTCAAAATTATCCGAATCCTTTTAACCCTGTAACAACTATAAGTTATGGTTTACCTGTAAATGGGTTTGTAACATTAAAAGTATATGATATGCTCGGTCGTGAAATTTCAGTATTGGTTAATGAATTTCAAAACGCCGGTTTTTATAAATCACAATTTCCGAATTTACGCAATCCTGTAAGTCAAATTCCGAGCGGAATTTATTTCTACAAACTGGTAGTGTATAGTTCTACCGGAACTAATGTGTCATTTTCTAACGTTAAAAAAATGATTTTGATAAAATAAAATAATTTCAATATATGTTTAAACAAATATTCTTTTTATTTTTTACACTCACATCTTTCGTGTATTTTTATTACGGATGTGCTTCAGGAAATTCGTGCTATGAAATTAATGACCAATGTCTTTATAAAGAATATAAATTCTCGATGCTGGATTCACTCGATAATATTCTATTAGACGGAAATATCAATATTAAAGATTACACTAATAATAAAATAAGCGGAACATATAAGTTCATAAATGTTTACAACGACTCATTCCCGGGCTATTCATCGATGAAAGGAAAATTTTCCGGTACTGTAAACGGTAAAGAAAACAAAGTTTACATAAACACAAATCCATCATTGTCCGATTACAATATACTACTTAATCTATCCTTAACAAAAGATTCTTTAAACGGGACATGGAGTTTATCCGCAATGACCGGAAAAAGTAATTCCGGTAAATTCATTGCAACTAAAATTAAGAAATAAACGTTTTAAAAAATTAAGAGGAAATTATACTTATCTTTGCAAATTCAATTAATTGTTTTTTGAAATTTTGAGTATGATTGTTATTTTTTAAAATTATTTTATTTATATGGATAAGCCCGGTTTAAACAGAAGAGATTTTATTAAATCATCTTTCAAAACTATTGCAATCGGAACAGTTGCCTTGTCAGCTTTGGATATTACGGGACTGATTGCAAGAGCATCCGATAAGTTCGAAGAAACCACTTCGGAAAAAACAATAAACCTGTCCGATTATCCTGACCTTCAGAGTGCCGGTGGATATGCAATTGTAGCAAAACGGGTCATTGTAATAAGGGTTTCCCAATCAAAATTCATATCTTTAAATCTTACCTGTACTCACAAACATTGTGAAGTTGAATATGACGGTGAAAGTTTCGAATGCCCCTGTCACGGTTCACAATATGATAAAAACGGAAAAGTAACTCAGGGACCGGCAGAACATAATTTAAAAAGCTACAAAACTCAGTATAATTCCGATGATAATACACTAACAATATTTATGTAAAAATGGATTAAACTTTTATAAGTTCGGAAAAATAGTTTCAGATAAGTTTTTTTATTGTTCTTTTTTCTTTAATGATTAATAAACGAATTATTATAAATTAAAAAACTATTATGAAAAATATATTTGTTACAACTTTAGCTATCCTGATATTCGGGATTTTATATTTCCTATCGGAGGATACTTTTTCTTACCCGAGATTTTCTGCCTATTCGGGAGATAAATGTACAGATTGCCATGTAAGCCCAACCGGTGGACTGATGCGCAATTTCTATGGAATAAATTATGCGAAAGAAAATCTTCAATGGAAATTTCTTGATAAATATTCCAACAAAGTAAATTTCGATCCGAAATTAAATAAAACTATTTCAATCGGCGGCGATTTGAGAATTGCAAATGTTAATGTCCCGGATTCTGTAAAAAAGACTTTGAGTAGTTTCCTTCCGATGCAGGGAGATTTTTATGTTAATGTAAATGTAAGTGATTTTGTAAATATCTTCGTTTCACAAGGTGTTGACCTGCCTACCCTCAATACTAAACCGGAATTTTACGGAATGATATCTAAATTGCCTGCGAACCTTTATTTTAAAGCAGGAAGATTTACACCTAATTATGGAATTAATATCCCTGAACATCGTGCTTATCAAAGATTCGATTTTCTTGGAACACCTTATTCCGCCGATGCAGGGTTTGAACTTGGTATGACACCGGGACCTTTGACGTTTAACGTAGGAATTTTTAATGGAGTTNNGAGTTAATACCGATTTTTTTGATACAGACCGGAAAAAAATGATAGTTGCAAATGCGGATGTGATGCTCATAGCAAAACAGGATAAATTAAATATTGATATCGGATCTTCATTTTATAATAACCCTTTTGATTACAGAGACCCGTTGACAGGAAATACTCTGAATGCTTTTACACATGCTTTTTCCGGCTTTACGAAAATTGGAATTTTGAACCATATAGTATTGCTTGGCGAAGCTGATTTTAAAGAAGATGTAATCGAAGGTAGTATGACACGTGGATTATATGGATTCGGTGAACTTGATATTAAATTAATAAAAGGACTTGAATTAAGAGGTCAGTATGAATACAAGGATCCGAACAGAGATATCGGAAACGATAGGGCANNCAATGAGATATAGTATAGGTGGTGCAATATTCCCTCTTGTCGGTGTTGAATTTGAAGCAATGCTCAGATTTGTAAATTACGATTATACAAATAATTTAACCGAATACCAGGGAATGTTGCATTTCTATTTTTAAAAAAAGAAATTTTTTTACTAATCCCCTCTCCTTTTTGGGGAGGGGAGTGTATACCAGTCAAATACTTTATTGTATACTTACCGCTGTTAAGTAGTATTTCCAATAATATCTTCTATAAACAATTTTATCCATACTTTAATTTTAAAAACAGCATTGTAACCATAAGTACGAACGAAATTGAATTTGCAGAAATTAGTGGAATATCTTTAATAAAAATTCCGTAAATAACCCACATAGCAATTCCGACTAATAACATAATAAGCATCGAGAGTGAAATATCTTTTGTGTGTTTGGTTCTTATTGCTTTTATAGATTGAGGCAAAAAT
>PNBM01000331.1 GCA_003135995.1 Ignavibacteriota bacterium
CGCAGGCTAAAGCCTGCGGCTACAGTATTTTTACAGTATTTTTACGATATTTTTGTCGAATTTATAAGTTATTTGAAATTAAATTGTGTCGGGAGTCCCTATATAGAACATAGGAGACTCCCCGACACATAAAAGATAAATTATATTAAGAATATTTATAAATTAAATTTTTGTTTGTTTTGCCCAAATTAATTATTGATAATAAAGAAGTAGAATTCCAGCCGGGTCAGACAATCCTGCAGGCAGCAAGAAATTCGGGTATAAAGATACCGCATTTCTGCTGGCATCCCGGACTTAGCATTGCGGGTAATTGCAGAATATGCCTTGTTGAAATTGAAAAACTTCCGAAACTTGCAATTGCCTGTTCGACGGTTGCATCAGAAGGCATGATAGTTCATACAAAATCAGAAAAAGCTATTATTGCACAAAATGCGGTGATGGAGTTTTTACTTATAAATCATCCTCTGGATTGTCCGATTTGCGATGAAGCGGGTGAGTGTAAACTTCAGGACTATGCTTATAAATACGGCATTGGTAAATCAAGATTTGAAGAAGAAAAGGTTCACAAAGACAAGAGAATAGAATTGGGACCAAATGTTATGTTCGATGCGGAGCGATGCATAAGCTGTTCGAGGTGTATAAGGTATTGTGAAGAAATTGCAAAAGAGCCGCAGCTTACTTTTGTTCAAAGGGGAGACCGCGTTACGATAGAAACATTCCCCGGAAAAAAGCTTGACAATCCTTATTCTATGAACGTTATAGAGATTTGTCCGGTAGGAGCATTAACCTCGAGAAATTTCAGATTCAGGGCAAGAGTTTGGGATATGTCATTTACGGACAGTATTTGTCCGGGTTGTGCAAGGGGATGCAATACGGTTATAGGCGTGAGGAATAATGAAATTTTAAGAATCGAGCCAGGAAAAAATATGCAGGTTAATGAATACTGGCTTTGCGACTGGGGCAGGCTTAACACAATTAAATGGGTGAATGACGAGTCGCTTAGAATTAAATCACCTCTGCTCAGACTTGAGGAGCCAAAGATGAATATGAACGAAATGGCTGCGTCTAACCCGAGAGAGGAATTGATAGAAGTTGACTGGGATGTAGCAATTTCAAGGTTAGCTTCGGAATTTCATTTAAGGAATAAAAAAATTCTTTTCATAGCCTCTCCGTTTTCAACATTAGAAGATAATTATGCACTTAAAAAATTTGCTAATGAAATTTTTAAGAGTAATGATATAATTTATTTTCCGAATATAGATGAATCTTTCGGAGATAACATTCTCAGAGTGCCTGACAAGACTCCTAATTCGAACGGGTTAAAATTACTCGGAATAAATCCTGTAACGGAAAAGCACTTCGAGGATTTAAAGAACGGAAAATACCCGGTATTATATCTGATAAACGAAGATTTATCACGAATTCCGGATTACGAAAAGATATTCAAGAAGATTGAAATCAGTGTTCATCAGATAAGCACAAAAAATAATTTTTCAAAATTCGGTACCGTTATTTTACCGGAATCCACGTATGCGGAAATCAACGGAACATTTGTAAACTTCAATAATATAGTACAGAGATTAAGACCTGCGGTTGTTACATTAGAGCAGGAAAGGTTGATAGGAGATTTTTCATTATCACGTCTTGATAAATTCGGCGCTCCGAATGACAGGTGGACGCACGGAACAAGATTTAATGCAAGACCAACATGGAAAATACTTAAGCAAATTGCGAAAGGATTAGGTCACGAATTTAATTTTGAAAATTCGGAGGAAGTGTTTATGGAATTATGTTCGACTATTCCTGCAATGAAGGGCTGGGATTATGATACGATTGGGAAAGAGGGGAAAAAACTTTCTTAATTCTGAATTAGAATGCTGAATGCTGAATGGTAATTTAATAAATATCAAAATTTTCTATCGGAATATAATTTGCATAAGCCTAAAATTATAGTAATTAATTCATAGAAATCATTGTTTTTTTTCAAGATTAATATTTTATAAAATTAATTTTTAATATTATGAAGAAATTAATTTACGTTTTTACATTCATATTTATTTTCATCTCTTATTGTAATGCTCAATATAATTTATTCAATCAAAAAGTTATTCCCGATGCAATGGGATATATTAATATTAATAAATCCGATTTTGCGGGAATTCAAAAATCATATTTGAACATTGATTCCTTTCCGGTGTTCTCGGGATTCCCATTATACTTTTCAGGAAACTCATTTGAAGGAGGAATATACTGCAATATGGATAACGATCCTCAGATGGAACTTGTTTATAACATCGGTTATAACACTTACGCCGTAAAACTTAATGGTTCAAATGTTCCCGGATGGCCAAAGACGGCTTCTTCTTATGCCCTCGAAGGTGCGCCTGCCTTCGGAGATATAGACGGAGACGGTTACGGTGAAATAGTAGTTACGAACCACGGGTTGAGTTCGGCAGGTTATATTTATGCTTACAAAAGAAACGGAACGTTATGTGCGGGATTTCCAATTAATCACGGTTACAGTTCAAGGACACCTGTACTTGCTGATGTAAATAATGACGGCAAGATGGAAATTATTGTTAACAGAAGAGAAACTCCAAGCTCTGTTTATATTTATAAAGGTGATGGAACTATTTTAACAGGATGGCCAAAGGTAATGAATAGCGTTCCCGCTTCAAGTTGTGCTGTCGGTGATATAGACCACGATGGACAACCTGAAATTATTGCCGAATCATATTATTCTTTATATGCGTGGAAAGCAAACGGGGATTCGATTCCCGGTTTTCCATTTACGATGACGAACAGTGCGGTCAATTCTTATTCTTCGCCGGTATTAGCTGACCTGAACGGTGATAACATGAAGGAAATTATTTTCGGAACTCACGTTCTTGGCGGAGGCGGATATGTTTACGTAATTAAAAATGACGGTACTGTTATGAGCGGCTGGCCAAAACAAGTTAATAACTGGATTTATGGTCCTCCTTCTGTGGGATTCATAGATAACGATAATATACTCGACATTGCCGTGGGCGACCAGGTTTTAAGCTCAAATCCCTCTGATTATGTTTATGGATGGAATAAGAACGGAACACCACTTACAGGATTTCCAATCGGTCCATTAAATGCTATCAATAACCAGATATTATTGGCAGATGTTAATAATGATAATCTTACAGAATTGATTTTTGATGATAACACATCGGATGTTAACGGTAAAGGAAAATATTTGGGTTATAAATATGACGGTACGCCATTAACAGGATGGCCGATTCAAACCACAGGTACTACATTTTTTTGTACACCATGCCTGCTCGATATTAACAGAGATGGATTATTAGATATGGCAGGATGCGGTATCGAGAATCCGGGTTCAAGTCCGTATACAAATATTTATTTATGGAATCTCGGAACTCCATATAATGCAAGCAAAATTTATATACCCTGCTGGCAGTACAACTCAAGACATAACGGGGTTTATGGAGATATTGTAATTACAGATGTTAAAAAAGAGATTAATAATATTCCTGTAAAACATGAATTGTTTCAGAATTATCCGAATCCGTTCAACCCGAGTACGATTATAAGATTCCAGATAAAAGATTTAAGATTTGTTACGTTAAAGGTTTATGATATAATAGGAGATGAGATTGAAACACTTGTGAGTGAAACAAAACAACCCGGTACTTATGAATTTACTTTTGATGGGAGTAGATTCGGTTCGGGGGTATATTTTTGTAAACTTATTGCCGGGAATTATACAGAGACAAAAAAAATGTTGATGATAAAATGACGATAGTCATTTTATCAGAAATCCCGATGTTCATTATCGGGAATAATGATTTTATAAATGACGATTGTCATTTTATCATAGTTCCGATAAAGAAGCGTATCAGCCCTGCATCAGACAGGTCGGGAATAATGATAAAATAAATTGGGATATTAAATTTCGATTATAATATTTTCATTTCGCACAAGAAACACAGATTTGATATTTTTTAATTTAAAAATAAATTATTATGAATAAAAAATGTTGTGTTACACTCATTCTGGCTTTTTTATTTTTCTCACAATGCAATTTTTTGATTTCACAGGATAGCGGCAAGGTAACATTACCGAACGAATCAATGCTGAAAAAGGGTAACTGGGCAATTATATTCGAGGCAGGTACTATTTTCGGCAGTAGTAATTTTTTTGAATCATTTAATTTAACAGCCAAAAAACATTTTTCGGACTGTTTTGCGTTGAGATTAAGTGCCGGTGTATCCATAAATGAATCCAATGGTCCGGAAAATATATCAAACTTAAGTAGCGGGAATTTTCCGGCAAGTAGTAATTTATCGAAAAGCACTGATGGTTTTATAACAACGTTAAATTTTCAATATTTTTTATCTGTAAATCATAAAATTAAACCGTTTTTATCATTCGGTCCTTATGCGGCTTATAGTTACAGCAGACAGAATAGTTCAAGTTATATAAACAAAAGTGATGAATGGGCAGCGGGATTTTTTAGTTCGTTCGGAGTCGAAATGTTCATTCTCGATAATATAAGTATCATAGGAGAATATATAATGAAAGGCACGTATGGTAAAAAGCTATATAAGAGTATAGATTTATATGATGCACTTGAAGACTACTCTTATAGTTCTGTATATAAACTTGAATTTAAAAATGCAAGGTTAGGATTTTCTGTATATTTCTAACCTTTCAGAGAAACTGTTTTTTAATAAACTATCCTAATTTCCAGTTTATCAAATGAGAGGTATTTGAAAACAGAGAAATTTAACTTTAAAATTATTTTTCGAATTTTCAATGATTTTTGTTTATTAAATATTCTTACCAAGTTAGAAGATTTTAACAAAATATTTCGCTATTTTTATATAAGACATCAAGGAACATCATATTCAGAACGGAATCAATAAGTGATATTTTTTATGTTTTAATTTTGTTTTTGAATTATTAAATTACCAATAACACATTAAATTTTTTAAAATAAATAAATATATTAAATCATGGCAGACGATAAATTATTAAAATTAAAATCTCTCGATATAGCGATTGAACAGATTGAAAAGGACCACGGGAAAGGCTCCATTATGAAATTAGGTGATAAGCCGATTGCAAAATTAGAATTCATTTCTACAGGTTCAATTTCTCTCGATGCGGCGCTCGGAATAGGAGGAATCCCGAGAGGCAGGATTATAGAAGTTTACGGACCTGAATCATCGGGTAAAACTACAATTTGTTTACATATTATTGCGGAAGCTCAGAAGACCGGCGGACTTGCGGCTTTTATAGATACGGAGCACGCACTTGATACGGGATATGCGCAAAAGCTCGGCGTTGACGTAAGCAATCTTTTAATTTCCCAGCCGGAGTACGGGGAACAGGCACTTGAAATTTGCGAGACATTAGTGAGAAGCAATGCGCTCGACGTTATAGTTGTTGACTCAGTTGCTGCATTAACGCCGAGAGCTGAAATCGAAGGTGAAATGGGAGATTCAGTAATGGGAATGCAGGCAAGGCTAATGTCACAGGCATTAAGGAAGCTTACAGCTGCGGTGTCAAAGTCCAATGTGTGTTTAATTTTTACAAATCAATTGCGTGAAAAAATCGGTGTTATGTTCGGAAATCCCGAAACAACAACCGGTGGAAAAGCATTGAAGTTTTATGCTTCGATAAGAATGGATATAAGAAGAATCGGAGCAATTAAAGAAGGAGCAGACGTAATCGGAAACAGGACAAAAGTTAAAATTGTAAAAAACAAAGTTGCACCTCCCTTTAAAGAAGTTGAATTTGATATTATATATAATGAAGGTATATCGAAGCTTGGCGATGTCATTGACCTTGCAGTAAATAAAGACATCGTGAAAAAAGGCGGAGCCTGGTTCACTTACGGAGAAACAAGAGTTCAGGGCAGAGACGGTCTTAAGAAATTATTAGCGGATGACCCGGTACTTTATGAAAAACTAAACCAGGAAGTTCGCACAGCAATCGGTTTGAATGGAAATTCTGTCAGCGAGACGAAGGAAGAAGCTGCGGCACAGGTGAAGGATAAGAAGAGTAAATAGTTATTCAATCAATGTACAATGTTCAATTAAGAGCTAATTCTCAGTTGTTGTGTTTAAATTCTTAATATCGTGATTAGTTTTAATCTGAAATCTTATAATAAGAGCAAAACCTCACCCCCCGTCCCCTCTCCTGATAGGAGAGGGGGGAAAATATGTATAATTTAAATAGTTCTGAATTTTGAAAATCACATCAATCGAAAAGCAAAAGAAGGAAGGGAGATATAACATCTTTCTCGATGAAGAATTTGCATTTGGTGCTTACAAGGAGACAGTTTTTAATTTCGGCTTAAGAATTAATGATGAACTTGATGAAAAGAAAATAGCAGAAATAAAATCCTACGATGAAATTAATTTTGGTAAAAAGGTAGCCTACCGTTTTTTAAATTACAAACCACGTTCTGAAAAAGAAGTAATAACAAAACTCAAAGAGAAAAAAATTTCACAGCAATCCATAAACACAATTCTTGATTCTCTAAAATCACTGAATTTTCTTGATGATAAGAAATACGCAAAAATGTACATAGAAGAAAAATTAGAACATAAGCCTGAGGGCAGGAGGTTGCTGGAGATAAAACTCAACAGGAAGGGTCTGGATAAAGAAACTGTACAGAATATTATGGAAGAAAATTATTCGGAAGAAACTGAAATTAAAAAAATTGAAGATTTACTCCTCAAATACGAAAAAAAAGTCAGAGCAAAAACTCTTTCAGAAAAAAAACAAAAATGTTACCGGTATCTTCTCTCAAAAGGATTTGCCTATGATCTCATCACAGATGTAATTAATAATCATTTTACAAACTAAGGCAACTTTTATTAATATGTTGATTTCAAAAAATTGTCTTTTATTTCAAGAGAATCATTTTTTTAACTGATGTAAATTCATTTGTTTCTAATTTGTAAAAATAAATTCCGCTCGGGAGCCGGTTACCGGAAAAGTTTGTTTCATAAATCCCCGGTAAAAGTTTTTCATTAACTAAAGTCGCAACTTCTTTCCCGAGGATGTCATATACTTTGAGAATTATCCTCCCCCCTTCCCCCCTTCGAAGGGGGGTATTAACTTTAAATACTTCAAACTTTATTGTTGTACCCGGATTAAACGGGTTGGGATAATTCTGGCAAAGCTCAAATTTATCTGCATTAGTGCCGATGGTTTTAATATTTGCATATATTAAAGACTGCGTCGTAGTAACTTTTATTCCGTCAATAGTCAGTATAGGTGCCTGGGAAGCCGTCCCCTGTCTTAAAGCAACGCGTCCCAAATTTGAAGCATCCGTACCTGTTCCGCCAACGGGACCGATAGAAGGGACAGCCGGTTCTGCAGATGGAATTCCCGAACTAAATACATACAGGCTCAAAGAATCATCTGTGTTTGAGTAAGTATTGAATTTGTATTTTACAATCAAAAGATAGATTACGCCGAACTGGAAAGAATTTCCCGAGTATATAATCGGGCCCTGAGTAGCCGCGCCTTTACTTAAGCCAAAATACAGAGAGTTCGCAGAATCTTTTGCATAAATTCTTGCAGTATATGAAGTTGTAGAAGTTGAAGGTAACAATCCAAAAAAATAATCTCCCGCTGTTTTTGCAGTATCAATTCTTACGATAAAGGCAGCATAAACAGAGCCGCTGCTATCCGGGACAGCAAATGATTTATAATCGTCCTGCCCGGAATTTAAAACCCTGCATGCATTTCCTATACCAGATAAAGGATAACCCGAATATGTTAATCCCGGTGAAACGACTGTTAATACATTAGTTGCGCCTCCGCTGAAATTTACCCAGCCATGAGCACCCAGTGAATCGCCTGCGGGATAATTAAAATTTTCTAAAAGAAGAGTTTGTGCCTGAAGTAATAATGCGGAAGAAAAAATTAATATTAAAAAAGTAAATAATTTTATACCCATAATAAATTTATTTTTATTATTGCCGGGAATAAAATAATATGATTTTTATTAAATTGCTACGATAATAATTGTGATTATCATCTGCCGTCTGTTATTAAAATAACTTCGGGAAATAAAAAACCCGGTCAACATTTAACCGGGTTATTTAGAATTAAAATAAAATATTATTAATTAATATTATTTTATCAGCATCATTTTCTTTGAAACGCTAAATCCGTTTGATTCCAGTTTATAGAAATATACTCCACTTGGCAATGAACTTGCGTCAAAATCCACGAGATATGTTCCGGGAGTTTTTACTTCATTTACAAGTTTTGTAATTTCTTTTCCAAGAATATTATAAATCTTAATCGATACCATTCCTGTTCTTGGAATTTCAAATTTAATTTTCGTAACCGGATTAAAAGGATTCGGATAATTTTGGCTTAAGCTGTAATTTTCCGGAATGTTTGAGGAAATTCCTATAATTCCTGTTAACGGTGTGCCATACCTTGATATACCGCCAAGGCTTCTAACTCCCCAGATTGTAGTTCCGGTTCTTGCGCGTGTCATATGGTAATATACACCTAAGGTACCTGTTGTCGTATATTGTGTTGCCCAGTTCGCACCATTGTTTGATGAATAATATACTGTTGGTGTCGCACCCTGGTCTACAGCCCACCATTCGTTACCATTTCCACAAATACCGGAAACATTTGTCGTAACGGAAGATGGAATAGTAGCCCAATTTGTTCCTCCATTTGTTGTTTGAGCCAATGTCACATCACCGCAGAGACCGTTTGTTGCGCTGTTGAACCATGTTATATACTGATTTGCTGTTGGTGTAGTTTGGTTAGTCCAGTTAACACCCATATTAGATGAATAAGCAAAAGCCCCCGCTGTATTAGAGCCGAGCCATACATTTGTTCCAAATACAAACATTCCATTATTCCAGCCACCGCCTGCGGTAGTTGGAACTGTTGCCCATGCTATCCAGTTATCTCCGCCGTTGGTACTCTTTAATAAATCCCAGTTACCACTTTGCGGGTCTCCGTAATAATATGCATTATTTGCATCGGTCATCCAGAGCGCATCTCCGAATGCTGCCGTTGATGTACGCGTATAAACCGATACCCAGTTTGTTCCGCCATTGGATGTCTTATAAATTGTAACACTTCCACCTGTTGAAGGTGATGTGACAACTAATGCGATAGAAGAATTCCATGCAAAAATATTATATAAAGCTGCGGTTGTTGGAATATTACCGCTTACATTTACCCAGTTAGCACCCGAATTAGTGGTCTTTACAACTTTTCCATTGGCGCCACAAGCCCAGGCATTATTATCGTCTATGGCTGATACAGAATATAACGCAATGTTTGTTAATCCTGAAGTTTGTTCAGTCCAGGTAGATGTTGATGTTGAAGTGATTGGCCATGCCGTTGTTACCATAAAGCCATCGATGTTCAAGGTCGGTGAAGATGCTGTAGAACCCTGTCTTACTGCTATTCTTGCAATATTTGGTGCATCAGCTATGGTACCCGTTACAGGACCTGCATACGGAGTAGTTGGTTCTGTAGTGGGCGGGGCAGAGCTGAACACAAATAAACTCATTTCATCGTCAGTTGTTGAACCGGTATTGAATTTATATTTCACAACTAACAAATAAGTCGTACCATAAGCAAATCCGTTTGTACCGTAAACAATCGGACCATTCGATGCGGAACTTTTACTAATTCCAAATTGAATTGTACCTAATGAATCTTTGGCATATGTTCTTGCTGTGTAATTAGAAGTAGAATTATTTGGTAATAAGGCGAAAAAATAATCGCCTGTTAGTGCAGAGTCTACTTTGACCATAAAAGCAAAATACATTGTACCTATACTATCGGCAGTGAATTGCTTGTAGTCATCCTGACCATTATTATGAATTCTTGTGCAATTTCCGATACCGGATTGAGAATATCCGGAAAAAGTCAAACCGGGAGAAATAACCGTTAAAACATTGGTTGCTCCACCGCTGAAAACTACCCATCCGTGTGCTCCGATAGAGTCGCCTGCAGGGTAATCAAAATTTTCTACTAAAAGTGGCTGTGCATTTGCGCAAAAGTAGAAAGCGAAAACGAATAACAAAATAAAAGATAATTTTTTCATAACGTGTTAATTTTATTTTTTTAGAAATTACTTGAAGTTACAACGTTTTTTTTAAAAAAACCATACGAAAAATAAAAAAATACAAATTTTATAATTTATTAATAAATTAATAATTAAACGGAAATATTGAAATATCTTTTACTCAACAATATTTTTATTACTACATAAAAGAACCACGAATTAAAAGCACGATGTTATGTATAATTGATAAAATTAAAATTGTACAGAACATCCTCCGACAGGCATGAAAGCCCAATGATAAATGGTACCAACTTCATTTTTTGCTTTATTCCAGAAATATCCGTAAATGTTTTGTTGATTGTAAACGTTTTGGAGTTCAAAAAATCCTGTGATAGTTGCATGTTTATAATAAAATTTCTTATCAACCCTGAGATCGAGCCTGTGATAGTCTGGATATCGTGCACCGTTAAAGTTATTCATATCATAGACACCTCTTCCGAGCTGAAGTGAGCGTTCAACATCGAAAGGTGTATATGGTCTTCCGCCTGCATATTTAAATTTCAATCCAATGAGCCAGTCATCTGCAACCTGATAACCGAGGACAACGACGAACTGGTTTGTAGGGTCAAAAGCTGCCGGTCTTTCTCCGCCTGCGAGTGCTGTAAAACCGGATTTTGAATACGAATAATTTATCAGACCATATATCCCGTTGCCCGTTAATTTTTTCTGCAATGATATATCGAGTCCTCTCACATATCCATAGCCTGCACTCGTCGCCGCTCCAACTAAATTTAAACCGTAATCAGCTCCTCCATTAATCAGAATGTATTCGGGGTCATCCAGGCTCACCGGATATCCTGTATATCTTTTTTCATAAACCTCCACCACTGCATTCAATTCCGGTGTGATTAAATGTTCGACACCCAGTATGTAATGATTGCTTCTTATACTATTCAGATTTTTATTCGCAGAATTCGTTGCAAGCCAAATGTATTCAGGAGACTGATAAAAAATTCCTACAGACCCGTTAAGAGAGGTTGAGGGTAATATTTTATATGATATTCCAAATCTTGGAGAGAAATAAGTTTTCAGCCTGATGTAATCGAAATAATCAATTCTTGCGCCCGTGTTCAAAGTAAGTTTTTCAGAAAAAAGTTTAGTCGAAACAGAAACATTTGTGAAAAGTTTATTAGTATTAATTGTATTATCTATTAACATTTCGGGTAGAACATATCCTTCTGCTGTAGTATCAGATTTTCCGAACAGATTATTTCTGAATGTTGCATATTTCCCGCCGGCGCTGAAATTCAAATACATTAATTTATTCAATTTATAATTCAAATCGAATTTATAAGTAGATTCATTTTCGTAAGAGTGAGTATAATACTGCAACTGACCTGTGGGTTCATAATATACATCTGCGTCGTATTTTGTATAAGTATTCGAAACTACTGCCTGCATGTAACCGTTTCTGAAAAGTTTCTTGTAGTTAAGACCCAGCGTATAAGTATCTGTATTATCATCCGTATTATAAGGGTTATCATTGACAGAACTGTTTTCATCAACTTTAAAATTTATTTTATCGAGAGCGGAAAAGCCGATGAGGCTGAGGCTGTTGTTATCATCAAATTTATAATTCAGTTTCAGGTTAAAATCCCAGTAATTCGGAACTGCGGACAATCTTATAGCTCCTTTTAATAAATCGAGATAACTTCTCCTTACGGACAGCAAATACGATGATTTGTTTGTAATCGGACCTTCAAAAATTCCGCCGAAACCTGCAAAAGACAGGTCAACATTATTGATATAATTATCACGGCTCCCGTCTCTGAATTTAATATCCACTACGCTCGAAAGTTTATCGCCATATTTTGATGTGAATCCACCGGTATAAATATCCGCCTCCCTAATAAATTTTAAATTGATAAATCCAATCGGACCACCTGTCGAACCTTGTGTACCGTAATGATTTATATTCGGAATTTCAATTCCATCTATTAAAAATAAATTTTCCGTAGGTGAGCCGCCCCTTACAATAAGGTCATTACGCTGGTCATTTTCAATCGAAACTCCGGGCGCTGTCTGCCNNCTGCAGCATTCTCGAAATATCTTCCACCGCTCCCGGGGCACGCCGTACTTCTTCATAATCAAGGTTAAGAGAGCTTAAATTCACATCAGCGCTTTTCTGGTAAAAATTTGATTCGACCTCGATATTTTCCGTTGTGATTTCTGTAGAATTTAACTGGAACAGTACGTAAACAGGCTTTTCAGACTCTACTACTATATCTGTTTTCTTAAATGGCGTATAACCGAGAACATTTGCTTCAAGAACGTATGTTGCATATTTCAGATTTTCAAAATGGAAATCACCGTTTAAATCGGTTAAAGTTTGTAAATTACTATTTGTTATTTTTATAACGGCGTTTTCAATTCCTTTTTGCGTCTGTTTATCTACAGCCTTGCCATAAATGATACCATTATCTTTATCTTTCTTTGCATCCGCCGACAGATTATTTGCGGCGAAGATTAATAAGATAAAGACTGAAAGTAAGTTTAATAGTTTTTTCATTTTTTGTTCTCCTATTTATATAAATGATTAAATTATTTTTTTACTGATTGTTGATAACTATATGAACGTTGTTTAGCAGCTTTCGAAAAAAAACGGAAATTTTATTTCCGTGTGTTTCTTTTTTATTGTACGATAAAATATAAATTTTGTTACAATTTCTTTTTTTATTTTCTTATTTGTTCAACTCCTACGGAGTTGNNTTCTACAAATATTCAACTCCTACGGAGTTGTTTTAAAAAAATTTAAGCTAAATTTAATTTTACTTATTAATTGTTATCTGCTGTTTACTATTTATAATCTGTCCTAAAATCTCCAATGAACCTTTGACAATATGTTTTTTAAATTCATCCGGAATCATAAATCCTCTTTTTATCAACAAAGACGAAACACCGTGCACGAAAGACCAGAGAGCAAAGGCGGTGGTTTCCACATCTTTAGATTTAAAAAATCCGGCATCAATGCAGCTTTTCACATTTTGCTTAAGTAAATCATAAGAGTTAACTCCTGTATCCCAGTCCTTCCTGTCTTTAAACATAAATACCGGTTCTGATGTAATAAACATAAGGTCATAATACTCTTTATTTTCCAGTGCAAATTTCACATAAACTTCGCCGTGTGCAATTAATCTTTTTACCGGGTCTTTTATGGTCTGCACAGACAACTGTTCCGTGTAAAATTTTTTAAATCCGAGTTTTTGAAGCGTAAAAAATATTTCTTCTTTATCTTTGAAATACAGATAAATTGTTGCAGGGCTGTACTCGATTGTTTTAGCAATTTTGCGGATTGTGACATTTTTATATCCTTCTTTAAGATATAGCTTCATCGCCGCATCGAGAACATGCTTTTCCATTTCTTTCCTGTTTCTTACTTTTCTCTCTTGTATTCCCATATTTTTAATAATTAACGTTGTAAATTTACTAAACATTGTTTAGTTTGTCAAGAGAAAAAGGTTTCTATTTAAAAATTCATAAAATTTGTAAGATTTGAAGATTCTTAGATTATTATAAATATGATTGCCAATTTTAAACATTCTTAAAGTTTGTACTATTTAATTCATAATGCAGCACAACATAAATGTTGTGTTACGAAGAACATTAGTTCTGATAACGACACAATATAAATGTTCTGTTACGGAAACATCAGATATTAATTCATTTAATAAGCTATTTTTGTAACAATTTTTTACAATTCTTTTCATTGTTAGATTCAAAAAATAAAATTATATTAAAAATATTTTTGTTAAAAGATTATGTATGGCTAAATATTCAACTTTCATATTTGTTGTGATATTACTTTTTTCACTTTTTTACGGGTGCAATAATATTATTCCAACTGCGCCTAAATCCACCGTTCCGTCAGACCATACTAATAGAATTAGCGGGTCTTTACATAAAGGGGACAGTAGAGAAAACATGACACCTGATGAATGCGGTGATTGTCATACAACCGATTTGCGGGGTAAAGTGTCTTTAATAAACGGAGTCTGGACATGGGCAAATTCATGCTATCAGTGTCACGGAGCTGTCTGGAACAGAGGCGGCGGAAAATAAAATTCCGAATTAAGAAGTAAGAAGTTAAAGAAGTTAGAGAAGTTACAGAAGTTAGTAGATAGTAGGTAGTAGTAGTAGAAGTAGAAAAAATTTAAATTATAATTTCTATTTTTGATATTTTAAAAATAAAACATAAAAGGAAATAATATATAGAAATAGATTAGACGTTTTTTAAATTGATAACTGTAAACATGAGAAAATTAATTTTGTTATTCTTCGTTTTATTACCTCTCTCAGGCTTTTCACAGGAGGTAGGAAAAGAAGCTCCATTATTCACGGGTTATTCGGTTTCAGGTGATACAATCAAACTTTCAGATTTTTCCGGAAAAGTAATTATTCTGGATTTTTGGGCAAGCTGGTGCGGTCCGTGCAAAGAAGAATTTCCTTTTTTAATTGATTTATATAATAAATATTCGGAGAAAGACTTTTCAGTTCTTGCAGTGAACGTTGATGAAAATTCATCGAGCATGAACAAATTTTTATCGGGTATTAATAAAGATGTTCCTTTTAAAATTATTTCAGACCGGAAATCAAAATTACCGGAATTATATAATCTCGATGCTATGCCGAGTTCGTTTGTGATAGATAAAAAGGGTGTTGTTAGATATGCGCATACGGGATTTACGAAATCCGACAAAGAAAAATTTATCAACGAAATTGAAAAAATATTAAACGAGTAAAAAATGAAATACCTGTATATAATAATATTTTTTTTATTATTAGTATTATCCGGATGTACCACTGTTCAGCCGTGGGAGAGGGAAAGACTTGCAGACCCAAATATGATATTTGATGATAATCCTATTCAGAAAGGTATTAAAGACCATTATATTAATATCAGAGAGGGCTCTGAAGGGGGTAACGGCTCACAAAGCGGCGGATGCGGATGCGGCTGATTCAATTTTAAATGTTATCCCGACAAGTCGGGATGCAAAGAGCGCAAATGTTAAATNNGTTAAATGTTAAATTAAGAACAATGCATTTAAATTTAAAATTAACAGAGTAATAAAATTTTATCAATAGGCTTTAATAACGGGGTAATATAAATGTAAAGTAAGGCAAGAGAAGAATTTAAATTATTTTTAAATGAAGAATCGGGATAGGAGTTATAAATTAGGTTTACAGTCCGGCATCAATTACCGGAATATAAAATTAATTTTATTTATTAATTTGTTTTTATTCTTGTTTTTCATTCCTTCATTAATTTTTTCTCAGCAGTTGCCTGAAGATGAAATACAGGTGAATATAAATTCATACTTCGATAATTTTTTCCTGACCGTTTTCTATCCGATGGTAAATGTAACAAAAAGCATAGATAAAAATACAAGCATAAATGCTTCTTATCTTGTTGACGCAATATCGTCGGCTTCTATGAAAATGACATTGAAAGTTGACGGCATCACATCGGCAACTCCCAATAAACAAGGCGGAGNNCACACCGGATGAACTCAGGCACCAGTTAAGCCTTGGTGTTACACGTAATATTTCAGATGTAACTTTTTCCGCTCTTGGTATGTACAGTATCGAGCATGATTATTCGTCAAAAACTTTTGCTACTAACCTTTCAATACCTTTTGCGAAGAAAAACACAGTCCTGCTTTTAGGGTACGCCGGAAACTGGGATAAAATATTTCCGCAAACAAGATACTGGACACGAAACAGAAATACGACAACTATAAATTTAGGATTGTCGCAAATATTATCCAAATCAATTATAGCGCAGGCAGATTTTTCTTTTATTAACATTGATGGTTATATGCTTGACGGATACCAGGTCGTAAGGATAATCAACGGTCCGACTTTTATGAACCTTGAACCTGTTGAACCTGACAGATGGGTGCGGAAAGCAGCCGGATTAAGAACAAATATTGCAGTTTCAAAATTATCTTCAATAGGACTCGGATACCGTTATTACTGGGACACATGGGATATACGTTCGCATACAATTGAAACATCTTATAAAACTCATCTTGGCGATTATGTTAATTTAGCTTTAAGTTTACGTCAATATTTTCAAACGAAAGCATATTTTTTCGAACCGAATTATACAGAGATAGAGCCTTTTATGGCAGTTGACAGCAAACTCAATTCGGGTTATACAAATGATCTTTCTATAGGTTTTACGGTTAAAGGAAATAAAAATATTAATTTCCCGATAATTGATAATAATAAAGTTACTTTCATGGCAAGCTTCGGTGTATATCACAGGCATACTGATTCAATAGACTGGATAATGAGAATGTCGGATTTATATGCAATCTTAATTAACCTTGGTTTTAAAATTTCAATTTAATTTTATATTATGAAGAGAAGAAGTTTTTTGAAATTATCCGGACTGGTAATGGCTGCGGGTGCATTAACTTCATTCAGTAAGGTAAATGCGTTTTCAAAGTTAGTAAAAGGTACAACGGAAAATTTTTCGCTCGAAGCAATAGTTAAAAATCCGGACTATGCGGCAAAGCTGCTTGAAGAATTTGCAAAATCAGGAAATCTCTACAATGGTTTAATTAAATATTCCGAATATCCTATAATTGGTGAAGTAACCGGCGACCTTGTTTTTGTAAGTGACAACCGGTTGATTGATTACACAAAATCTTATGATGATATAAGTGTTCAACTCAGAGAAATAAGAAGCAAACTAAGCTTACCTGCTAACTTAAAGAATCCTGTGAGAATAAGGCTTTACAAGAATAACAACGATAACATTTCTAAATTATTTGTAACGCAAAAAGGAAATATTATAAGCAATATAAATCCTTCGATAGATGATTCATATACCTATCATGGGAAATCCGGAAAGGTAGTTATAAAAGTTAACGGAGGGATTACGAGCGTAACAGAATCGGAGTGCAAACATCAGATTTGTAAAAAAATGAATTCGATAAAAAATGCCGGAGATTATATAACGTGCATTCCTAACGAGCTGCATATTTTTGCGGAATGATACTTGAAATTTTGAATGTTTAATTTTGAATGTTGAATATTAAGAGCGTGAAACGTGAAAAGTGAAAAGTGAAAAATATTTTACTCCAGTTATTACTCTCGTTCCCGGATTCCGGTTTGGGAACGTCTTTTATATAATTACAATAATTTTAGTTCTTCTCACCGTTGTGCCTCAAATCACCTTCTCACAAAATGATAAAGTATTGTTCGAACTATCGGCTAAGAAAAGTCTGATGGGGACCGAATTTGAAATCACGGTTGTTCATTCTTCAATAGATACGGGCAAGAAAGCAATGTATTATGCATTAAGGGAAGTTGAAAGAATTGAAAAAGTAACAAGCAATTACAAAGATACAACTGAAATAAGTTATGTGAACAGGAATGCTTTCGGACAGCCGGTAAAAGTAAGCGACGAACTTTTTAATCTGATTCAAAGGAGTATAACATATTCTAAGAATTTAGACGGGTTATTTGATATAACGGTGGGACCGCTTACTGATTACTGGGGATTTAATTCCGACCATCCGATAGAAACCGAACCCGATAAAAAAATTATTGATTCACTTCTTCACTTTGTTAATTATAAATACCTTTCGTTAGATACAACAAATAAAACAATATCTTTTCTGAAAAACGGCGTCAGCATAGACCTTGGAGGAATTGCAAAAGGATATGCGCTTGACAAAGCATGCGATGTATTAAAGAAAAAGGGCGTAAATAATTTTTTAATAAACGGAGGCGGGGATATTTATGCGAGCGGGTTGAAGGCGGACGGTTCAAAATGGAAAGTCGGCGTAAAAAATCCGAGGGATGAAAATAAATTGCTCGCCGTGATGGAGATTACAGACATGTGTGTTGCGACAAGCGGTGATTACGAGAGATATAAAATCATAAACGGAAAAAGATACCATCATATATTTAATCCTCACGATGGTTTTCCGTCACCTTTTTCTCAAAGCGCTTCTGTAATAACTCAAACATGTGAAGAAGGGGTTGTGTTATCAAAATATTATTTTATAATGGGATATGAAAAAATCCGTTCATCGGATTACGAAACTTCTTATCCGTATTTTATTGTCGACAGCGAAGAGAAGATACATTACAATAATTTAATTGAAGATTACAAATTAATCCTTTACAGGTAAAACCTTTTGCAAATTAAAACAAACTTTTATTAAGAAACAGAAACTTTGTAATCAAGGTGTAAAAGCCTTATACCCTATCCACTCTTCTAAAGGAAGAGAGGTAATATAACAATTCTCCGATACGTTGTGACCGTTATTTAAGAAACTTGAATATATTAAGCATTTATTATAATTTGATTACAACTAATATTCATTTTCAATGTGGGTTTTCACGAATACGGTTTATCAATCACCTGTTAACAACCAAAATGATTAATAGAATAATAGTTATTATAATAATATTTATTCTTTGTTCCTGCGTGAAACAGGAAGAAAATATTAACATAGAAGAATATCCAAAAGAGATTAAAAAGATTGAAGTTTTAAATGATAATCTTTTTGTGTTATCAGATTATTGAACAAAAATCGAATGAGGCTGAAAAAATAAAATTCGACGATAATTTATATCCGATTGATATATTAGCCTATGACGGAATTTTTTATACTCTTGGAATCAGTAATTATAAATTAAAATTGGTTGCAAAAAATAATAATGGATGGAACCAGGTGCAGTTACCCGGGCGTATCAATTCTGACTTTATAAATAAAACCGTTGAACAATATACAAAACACCATAAGGAAGACCCCGGGTTCAGTGAAAAATATGACGGTTATAATGAAAATGACCCTGATAATTTTCATAAAGAATTTAACCTGCGAAAAATTTTAACAGATAAAATATTTCTAAACAAAGATAAATCTTTAATATTAATTACAGGAGATTCAATTTATTACCGGGTAAACGAAGATTGGATTCCCAGAAGAATACGTGAAATTGAAGGATTTTTAGGTAATGATGATTCTAAAATCGCACAGATTAATATAATAAAGGACAGCATTTTATATTACGGACAAAATAACGGCGAATGGGACGGATTCTGCGCCTGTCTCGATTTCAGAGAACAGAATCCGGAATGGAAATATTTTTTGAGCGATAATATTTCGGGATTAATTTTAGACAGCGCATTTGGCAGTTTTTGGTATTCAACTTCTTTAAAGCATATGGGTTTGATTAAGGGGACATTATCTTATTTTAAGGAAGAAAAAAATAAAATACTTGTCGATTTTTCAAATGATGAGCAGATTAAAAATAAATTTAATATGAAGCAAGGAACGGTGGTCAGGCAAATAGAGAAAATTAATGATAATATTATTATGCTTACAGAAGCCGGATTATATATTTATAAAAACAATTTTGTAAACAAACTTTTAGATGATTTCGGAGAGTTCAAAATTTTTAAAATCGACAGCAAAGGAAATATTTACATCGACACAAAGAAAAGGGGCTTTTTAAAATGTACACCTGTAAACGAAAATTATAAAATGTCAAAAATATCATTTCCTGATGAATAATCTTAAATTTAAATGAATCTTTTCCTTTAATTTAAAATTAAATATCCGGTTTTTTTGACATATTATTCCTGACTAATTTTGATTTTAATTTTTTTATATCCGGTTTGAATGTGAATTCAATTGATGCATTCTTCATACAACCTTTTATGGAATCCCCGATAAGAGTCCCGGTATACAGAAATTCGACTTGGCGGGATAATGAACGCACATTCGGGAATGAAAATGGTTGTGTTGATTAAAAAGTTCAATTATCTATTATATTTATTTTAAACCGGAAATAAATAATAAAATAAAAATTTTTAAAAAGTTATTTTTCCCGTCTCCCGTTTTTTTTTATTTCCATTAATGTTTAAGCACTTTATTCTTCAACTTTAATTATTCTCTGATAATAAACATACGAATAAACCACCGGCAATATAACCATCACAACCATAAGTGCAATTGCAAAATAACTTGCAAACGGCATATTTAAAGACCAGCTTATAAATCCGCCGACAATCCCGCAAGCTATCCAGAGTCTTCCGGCTAACAAATGTGTTTTTTTCCAGACCTCGTCATTGTTAAGTGTCCACGGGGTTCTGATTCCCACGAAATAATTCGAACGGATTGTACCAAAGTAATTTCCAAGTAATGCAAATAAAAATAAAATGGTCACCGGAAATAATTTTTCAAAATTAACATTTGAATAAAGGGCATTATAAAAAACCACGAGAGAAAATAAACTAAAATAAGTCGTGAAAATTAATCTCAGTTTATAATATGAAACGGTAAATATTGTATAATTCTTTTTCCTCGGGTCGATTTTCGGTATAACAAGAAATAACAGATATAGTCCGATATTCAATAATAAAAAGACGTATTTAGGACCATCTCTATCTATCTCGCCGTTTATATTCCAGTGCAGGGGTAGTTTTTCAGGAAGCCGGTTCCATATTACAAGCATAATTATTAACGGAATCAAAAGTATTGATAAAATTATTGTTTCTTTTATAAGATTTGATTTATTCATTTTATTTTTTCCTTTCCTTTAATTTTAAGAACCAGCTGATGATTTCGTCAAATACAGTTTCGTTGAGAGAATAATATATGAACTGTCCTTTTTTTTCGCTGGCAACGAGATTTGCACGGCGAAGAATATCAAGATGGTGCGAAATGCTCGGCTTAGCCATATGAAACTTATCGGCAATCTCTCCCGCAGATAAATCCTTCTTTTTCAGATGCCCGAGAATTTCCCTTCTGGTTGCGTCGTTTAATGCTTTAAAAAATAAATTCATTTATTTAGATATTTATATATTTAGACAAATATCTAAATAATAAAATTAATTGTCAAGGAATTTTTTTATAATTCATTCTATTTTCGGAAAACTATTTATTCATACCCTTATACCATCGGAACATAATAATTAAAAGCAAAACCTCACCCCTGCCNNCTCCTGAAAGGAGAGGGGTTGTAAATTCCTGGTCATCTCCTGAAAGGAGAGGGGTATAAATTGTTTTTTTTCTCATTTCACGTTTAGAATAGTTTAGTTAATTTAATTAAACAATTTATATACTTATGAAAATTATATACTTTTCAAGGCCATTCTTATATATAATTCTATTTTTATTAATTATGATACCACAAATACAATCACAGGTAAAAAATCAAATCGACGTTGAAACACGTATTAAAGTAAAGCAAGCTCTGCTTGACAAATACGGAGAAGCGGCAAAATTCAGAATTGAGCGCGGGGTTGAGCAAACGGCAAATCTCTGGATTGAAAGCGACGGCACAAAGGAAGAATTTGCGAATTTTTGCGATGAAAATTTCGCCGGAACTGATACTTCNNACTGGGGTAATGTACAGCCTGTTGATCTGATTATGGGCGGGTATGACCCGACTTCGCATTTAGCCGAAGACTTATTTAACAATAAATTTGCTTTTATCATAACCTTGAATTTTCCTGATTATACGCTCAATGAAAAAATAACGCTCGGGAGTAAATGGAGCAGGCTTGAATGGGCATACGCCCGGATTGGAAGAATTTTTGAGACAAGAATTCCGGCTGAAATAAATCAAAAAATCACAACAGCTCTNNCATTTCGGAAATCCGGGTGAGCTTCCGGAACAGGAAATGATTTATGCCGTTATGAGAAGAATTATTTCACAGGAAATTCCGAAGGTTGTCGTTAACTCGGATAAATATCAATGGAATCCCTTGAATAATAAAGTTTTTGAAAACGGAAAAGAAATCACTGCCGAAGCAGAACCTGACACACGATATATAAAATACCTGAATGTATTTAAAGCGTTATATAACTCAGACAAATATTACCCTGAGTTGAACACATATATTAAAAGAAGTTTCGAGGGCGAGCGCGAAGTATCTTATGATGATGTAGAAAAAACATTTAACGAATTTTTATCCTCTCCGCAGGTAAAGGAGGTAGCAGAATTAATAAAAAAGAGGCTTGGCAGAAATTTAGAGCCGTTCGACATCTGGTATACGGGATTTAAAAGCAGGATAAATACAAACGAAGAAGAACTCGATAAAATTACAAAAGAAAAATATCCGACACCGGAAGCATTTGAAAGAGATATAAAAAATATTCTTTTGAAGCTTGGTTTCAGCGATTCGGATGCGCAATATATTTCCGAAAAAATCCAGGTTGACCCTGCGAGGGGTTCAGGGCATGCATTCGGTTCGGCTATGAGGAAATTCAAATCACATTTAAGAACGAGAATCGGAAAGGACGGAATGAACTACAAAGGATATAACATTGCGGTTCACGAACTCGGCCATAATGTAGAGCAGACACTGACACTCTATAAAATTGACCATTACTCGCTTTTCGGGGTTCCGAATACGGCTTTCACAGAGGCGATGGCGTTTTTATTTCAGAGCCGCGACCTTGAACTGCTTGGAATTAAAAACGACGACCCGCAGGCAAAATATTTATCTGCGCTTGACAACTTCTGGAATACATATGAAATAATGGGCGTTTCACTTGTAGATATGAAAGTCTGGAAATGGCTTTATAAAAATCCCGATGCAACACCGAAAGAATTAAAAGCTGCAGTTATTGCATCGGCAAATGAGGTCTGGAATAAATATTACGCGGATATTTTCGGAGTGAAAGACCAACCTATATTTGCAATTTATTCACATATGATTGATAATGCATTATATCTTCCGAACTACGCGCTCGGTTATTTAATTGAATTCCAGATTGAAGATTATATGAAAGATAAAGTTATCGGACCTGAAATGATGAGAATGTGTGCTTCGGGAAATATTATTCCACAGCAATGGATGAAAAACGCAGTCGGTTCGGAAATTTCAATTAAGCCGATGTTGAAAGCTGTGGATGAGGCTCTTATTCAAGTTAAGTAAAGCATTAAATGTTAAATTTTAAAAATATGTCGGGAGTCCCTCAAAGAGCGAGGAGACTCTACGACACAAAAAATTTTAGCGGAAATTATAATTTAATTGGTAACGAAATTTTCGATAAGACAAAGTAGGGAATTAGATTGTTATATAGATTGGACTTTAAACTTGCTATTTATAGCATATTAAGGTTTTTTAACCGTTCTTAAAAAAAGACTTGACATTAAAATAATATCGTACTAAATTGTTGTAGATTAAACCTACAATAATTTATAATGAATGATTTAATATTAAAATTAAAGTCACTCGGATTTACGGATTATGAAGCGAGAATATTCATTGCGTTATTGCAGGGACATTTCATGTCAGCCACAGAAATCGCCGAATCCGCAAAAATACGTCGAACAGATGTTTATTCGGTTTTAAAATCCTTCGTTGAGAAAGGTTATTGCAATGAAATCGAGACGAATACTATTTTAAAATATGAAATGATAGACCCTGACGTAATACTCGACAAAATTTTACACAAAATACAAAAAGAAAAAGAATTGCAAGTTGTTTCTTTTTCTGATACATTTAAGAATCTTAAGCCATTATACAAGTCGAAATCCGAAGAGGCAAAATATTCTAATATTGAGCTTATTCGGGGCTATAACCAGCATCGACAGGCAAAATTTTTTGATTTGTTAAAGAAAGCAAAGAAAGAAATTTTATTTATGATAAGGCTTGAAATCTATATTTCCGACGAAGTTGACGAGACTGCCGCAAAATTCATAAAAAGCGGAGGAGTTATAAAATCAATTTATGAAATTGCAAGCGGTTTTAAAGTAAGAAAAGACGGAAAATGGATTACGGGAGATACAAGCGATTTAGTTAAGACCTTTTCCAAGTTCGAAAAATACGGCGAACAAGTTCGATTAAGTAAAACCAAAATTCCAAACTTCACTATATTCGACCGCAAGACCGTATTCATGAATATAGTGGATAAAACAGTTCCACGCTACAACGAAGCAGATATAATATTAAGGAATAAAGATTTTGCGGAAAGTATGACGGAAGTATTCGAAACTTTCTGGCAGAAATCTCTCGCACCGAATGATTATAAAAATATAAATTAAAATTTTATGAAAAACATTTACTCGTTAGTAGTAGTTTTTTCTTTAATTTTCAGCGTTGAATTATATTCCCAGTCCGGGTGGCACTGGATTAACCCTTATCCTTTTGAACAGGATTTTCAAACCATTCAATTTGCTGATCAGAGTACCGGATATGCCATTATTACTAATAAAATATATAAAACAACAGATGGCGGAGCAAACTGGATTATTCCCGGAGACACCGTTGGATATTCAACATTTTTTAATGCAATAGACGAAAACATAATTTATTCCTGCGGGAATAACAAGATTTATAAAACGACGGACGGAGGCATAAGCTGGGTATACCTTCAGAACTCATCTTCCGGTACATCTTATAATTACAAGTCCCTTAAATTTTTCAATGCTTTAACAGGTTTTGCATGCGGCACCACAAGCAATACCGGTGGTCCTGCGGGATGCATTAAAAAAACATCTAATGGCGGAAATAATTGGCTGAGTTTAGTAGAAACACAATTAGGCTTTAGTGATATATGTGTTTACGGTACATCATCTGTCATAGTAACAGGTTATGATACTCTCGGTCAAATATTCCTGTATAAATCCGATAACCTGGGTTTGACCTGGAATATGCTTAACACGGGAGTAATTTGCCCGAACGGAACAAAACTTTTTATTGCAGACATTTTAAATTATTTCATCCTCACCCCCGGAGGTATTATATATAAATCGTCTGACGGTGGAGCAAACTGGCAGTTGATACAGGGTATAAGCAATATTAATAATTTATATATTTATAATTATAACAATATATATGCTGCGGGCAACGCCAACCAATTAATTAAATCTACTGACGGAGGAAATACATGGCAGGCATTAGTAAATCCGTTATCCAATTATAATTATTATTCTCTTACTTTTATCAATAATAACACCGGCTGGGTGTCGGGAACAAGGGGTTCATTATTAAAGACCACGAATGCAGGATTGACATGGGCATCGGATGCAAGTACTTTGACTACAAAAAAAATATACGATGTACAGATTTTAAATAACAATGTTATATTACTTGCAGCCGCAGATGGTTTAATTTACAGAACTTCAGACCAAGGTAGCAACTGGGCAACTATAATTTCGAACAGTAATAATTACTCTGTTTATAATTTATTTTTCACTGATGAAGTAACAGGTTTTGCATCAGGTGCTTCAGGTTTGATTATGTCTACAACAAACAGCGGTAATAGCTGGGCAGTACAGCAGAGCAACACTAATAATAATCTATACGATTTATTTTTTACAAATTATGATACAGGTTTTGCAGTAGGACAGAATGGTTGTGCGTTAAAAACAACTAATTCCGGTTCAAACTGGATTTCGATAAATTTTACATCGGGTTCTTTATATACTGTTAAATTTATCAATGGTTCTACAGGTTATATAGGTTCAGCAAACGATAATATTTACAAAACTGTTGACTGCGGAAATACATGGACATTAAAATATTCCTCCCCGGGACAGAAAAATATTACAGACATAGGATTTTTTAATAACAATGAAGGAATTGCCATTGACAATGCCGGGAATATTATGAGAACAATCAGCGGAGGTGACATCTGGACGCAGCAATCACAATTATCATCAAACAGTCTGAACAAATTAAAAATAGTAGACTCGGTTTCAGCATTCATTATAAAAGGTGATGTTTCTCAGGGAAGTGTAAGCAAAATTTATTACACATCCAATAAAGGAATAAGCTGGGGTGAAAATGTCGTTCCATTTTATCCGAGTTCATTATTATCCATAGATGTTTATAATAGATATCTCGGTTTTATCGTAGGTGATAACGGGGTAATACTTAAAACGAGTACCGGAGGAACTATCTCGGATGGATTTTCAATATCCGGAAAAGTCAGATATATTGACAACAATCAGCCCGTAACATCCGGTTCGGCAAAAGCAATAAAATACACACAGAATTTTTCAAATATAATTATTATAGATTCTTCACAAATTCAGCCCAATGGTGATTATATATTAGCTCACGTTTCCAGGGATTCGGTTGATATCGGAATTTATCCGAATTCAACAACGACTAATGATTATGTAATCAGTTATTATTCATCTACGATATACTGGGAAAACGCAACATTACTTTATCCTACACATAATCTTACAAACGTAGATATATATGTTTACAGAAATTTTGGTAGTGACAACCCGAACCAGATAAGCGGGAAAATTACTTCTGCAAATAAAGATGTATCAGGAAATTTAAAAGATGCGGTTATTTATGCAAGGAAAGGTGATACATTTGTCGGTTGCACGATGTCTGATGCAAATGGTAATTACCAGCTTAACTCTCTCGCAGAGGGAAATCTGAAAATATTTATTAACAGGTTCGGTTACATAAGTGACAGTACTTATCTGAATGTAACGCCGACAAGCAATATCGATTCGGTTAATTTTAATATGATGCCTCTTTTTGTGGGTTTAAAACAAATAAGCAGTTCGGTTCCGAACGAATATAAACTTTACCAGAATTATCCGAATCCGTTTAATCCGATGACGAATATTAAATATCAGATATCAAAAGCCGGTTTTGTTATTTTAAAGATATATGATATTCTCGGCAGGCAGATTTCGACACTTATAAATGAAAAACAAACCCCCGGAAGTTATAATGTAACTTTTGATGCAACGAGTTTATCGAGCGGAGTTTATTTTTACAAATTGCAAACTGATAATTTCACCGATACTAAAAAAATGGTAATAATTAAATAATTACGCGTGATTTTTCGCTCTATAAAAACGAACGAAAAACAAATTTATGAAACAATTATTAGCATACATATTAATTCTATTATTTACGGCTAATGCTTTCGGACAGCAATGGGTAAACCAAAATTTCGGAGGAGTAAAGGCTAATGAGAAGGATGCGATAGGCAATAATTGGGTATCTAAAATAATTTCACCAGTTCCGTTTTTCACTATTCAGGGAAATGCAAAATACTCCGATAATAATCAACCTGTAATGTCAGGTTCTGTTAAGGCAATTAAGCTCGATAAGATGACAGGAAATGTTAATGTTCTCGATTCAACACTTATTCAACCAAACGGAGATTATGCATTAATGCACGTACCATCGGATTCAATTTATATCGGTATCTATCCTAATTCAACAACAACGAATGATTATGTATTTGGTTATTTTCCTTCTTCGATTTACTGGGCGAATTCGACAAGGCTCTTCCCTACGGGGAATTTAAATAATATTAATATTCTTGCTTTGCGGATGTTTGGAATCAATTCGAACAACTCTGTCAGCGGAAAAGTAACCAGGTTTTCTGCTAATGGTTTAAAAGACGCGATGGTTTATGCAAAGAACGGAAATACATTTGTCAGGTATACAACAACAGACATAAACGGCGTTTACCATTTGCACTCTTTACCGACCGGAAATTTAGAAATTATTGTTGACAGGCTCGGATATTCGAGTGACAGCACAAACGTAACTGTAACTTCAACAACTAACATTGATTCCGTCAATTTTCAATTATACCAGAGGCCCATTGGAATAAAGCAAATAAGCAGTATTGTTCCATCTGAATATAAACTCTTTCAGAATTATCCTGATCCGTTTAATCCGTCTTCAATTATAAGATTCGAAATAGCGGAAAACGGAAAGCGGAAAACGGAAAATGGATTAGTGACTCTGAATGTTTTCGACGTAACCGGACGGTTAATTGCCACTCTTGTAAACGAAAATCTACAAACAGGAACATATGAAGTAACCTTTGATGGAAGCGAATTAGCGTCCGGAATTTATTTTTATACATTAACTGCAATAGATTTTAAAGAAACTAAAAAAATGTTGTTGATAAAATAATATTTTTTATAAGGTGTGGAGAACAAGAAATACTTTTTTAATTTAATTTTTCGAAATTTTTAACATGGAGGATATTAACATGAAAAAATTAAGAATGAATGAAAGCCTGATTTTTGATTTAAAATTTGCTTTCATCCTGATGGTATTAATTACGATTAACGTTCTCGCAATGATAGTCTTTGCCTATTTGGGATTATATCAGAAATTTATTTAACATTACATTAATTTTTACAAATTAAACACTGCATTTAACAATGATTTACAGAAAAGCAAGGAATACTAATAATTCAATTCCAACATCAGGCGGAGGAAAATAGAAATGGTTATGATAAAAATAGAAAAAGATTTTCAGGAAATACCGGTTTCAACACAAAATACGGCAATCAAAAAAAGAGACAATCACAGTAAAGTTATTTCTATGTCGGGTTATCCGTTAAATTCCGAAACGCAGGTTATACACGGAACAAACGATGACAGCATAGCATCAAGAATTTGTTACAGGTTAAGTTTTTTGAAATCTATTCGTTAATGTTTTCAGAAATTTAAAAGAGACATGTTGAGACGCTTTAATATACAGGATGGTGTAAGATTTGATATAAAATTTGCTTTCATTTTATTTTTATTGATATTAATCAATATAATTATAATGATAGTATTCGCTCATTTTGGTCTTTATGTGAGATTTATATAATATTATTAATCACGTATTAATTAATTCCATTTTTTTATTTAACGAAAAAAATTAAATCCGGCTTTACTTTAAAACTTCCTGACAGTAAATATTTTCAAGAGAAAAACAATGATTTTTATATTAATTTGAAAAATGTTATTATGACCGGTTTTATTGAGTTTAAATACTGATTATGAAAACCAAAATATTTTTAATATCATTCTTTTTATTCATAAATGGTGCATTAATCATTGATAATTTTGATATAAAATGGTCACCGTCAATGATGTTAAATTCGTGGAAGGCACCCTTTTGTTTCGTTATTACCGGTCTGAACCTTATAAACGGTATTCGCATAATTTCAAATGATAATTATCTCATTAAAAATAACGGAAAATTTCAACAAAGCTCTAAAAATGATTTTCAGGATATTACGGAAACAGGTTCGCTGAGTAATTACAGCCTGTTTCCTTTCAGAGAACTTCTGTCTGATAAGTTAAAATCGTCCTCCGGAATAATTTTTCATAGTAAGTCCTCAAAAATAATCCCGGAAAAGTTTTCTTTTACTCAAAACCACTCAAATATTTTCTGCCCCCGAATATATTCAGCTTCAGATGTTGAAGAAACTAATCGTGTGGTTATTAAAATATACAACATCCTTAGCAGAGAAGGGGTGGGTTTTGTAAATGAAAACTTTTTCCGGGAAATTATATTGTAAAACAATCGTAATTTTTTCGGTTAAGCCGACTAACCTCCCGGTAAATTGATATTTTAATGTATCACGAAAAGCCAACAAGTGCGTATATTTTGGAAAACAATGCTGTATGAAAATTTTTTATACAGGTTAAAAGACTCCGAATGCGGAAGTTTCTATAAATCGGATTCTTCGAAATGCGGTTACAAAGAATCATTAATGATCTGAATTATAATAAATATACCGATTAGTTTTTCTTAAATATTCTTTGGATAATTAATTCATTTACAAAAATATCACTTGACATGTAAAATAAATTATTATAGTTTTGATTAAATAAAAACACTCTTATCGACTTTATATACTGCTCTATAAATACAGGTTCTACTGTTATCCAAATTATTTAAAAATAATTATCGTTTTAATATTTAATTTATTTTTTGACTTGCTGCTATTTCGCAGGTAATATTAATTGGAGGGTATTATGAAGTCAGGCGAATCGAATAATAGCATAAATTATTATATCCCGGTTCAATTTTTCAAAATTAAAATTTTATATTTTCCACTATCATTATTTGTTTTAAATTACAATTACTTTTTAATTTATCTCTAATATTATAGAAAAAAATAACGACAAATTGAAATAAATTTTATATAAACATAAAAGGAGTGATATATGTTTTACAAAATATTCATTTCGCTATTTTTAATATTTCCGTTTTTTTCTATAACCAATCCTGTTTTTTCTCAATATATAATTTATGATTCTACCCAGGTAATATTTTCATCACCTCAATATGATTACTATAACATATCATATCAAAATTTAAAATTTTCTTCTCAGCCCGGTTTTATCTTGTGCGAAAAAAGAGGGTCAAATAATTCGAATATTGTGTATAAATTGGAATTTGATGGTTATTATTTTTCACCTGAATTATATTTAACTAACGACAGCTATCAAAATTTAAATCCTTTCATGAGTCTTTATCATGCGGTTTGGCAATCAAATAAAAAAGGGAATTACAATATTTACTATGCTGAAATAGGTTATGATTCTTTAATAAATAAAGGGGCAATCGATTCATCTCAAAATGACGAAATTAATCCTTGCATTATTTATATTTCTAATTTGGAAGTCTTGTTCTATGAAAAAAATAATAAAATATATTATAGAATATATTCTAACAGCTGGGGTTCCGAATATTATTGTTCATCCGAAGTAAATTTTCCCTGTTTTATGCCAAAAGCTGTGAGTACAGATTCTGTAATCAACCTTTGTTTTTTATCACAAATTAACACTACTACGTCCAGAATATATGTGAAAAAAGGAACCGTATCAACAAATGGAGGAATAAACTGGCAAACTGCAGTAGCTTTATACCAACCGGGTTCGCAAAGAAATATAAATATCTCCCGTGGAATAAATAATTATCTTTTTTATGATTATGATACCCTTGGTTCAACAAATGTATTTGCGGTTAATTTTGATACATTAAATAACAAATATGTAATGACTTCCCGGTTTAGTGGAAATAATATAAGTGGTGCCGGCTATAATTTAGTAACTAATCTTTTAACTTCTTATCAAAATCTTTTTACAGATTTTAGCTGGATAAGAAAGACTTCCGATTCAACGATGGTAATGATAATGAAAAATATAAATGGAAATGAATTCTTCAGAAAATTCTATCTTGGGAACAACACTTTTGATTCAAGAACTGTCATCGGTTACAATTGGGGATATGATTCAACATACAGAAAATTAGATATCTCCTGGGAACAAATGTTAAATGAAAAAAGGGCAATAGTTGGTTCATGGTATCGGCAAACGACCGGGATTAATTACGCAGGGAATGTTATCCCTGATAAATTTAATTTGTCGCAGAATTATCCAAATCCATTTAATCCTTCTACGAAGATTCGATTTGATATCCCGAAAGCAAGTTTTGTAAAACTTAAAGTGATTGATATTCTTGGCAGAGAGATAGAAACATTGGTTGACGATAAATTGCAGCCCGGAATATATGAAGTAAATTGGAATGCGCTTCAACGTCCAAGCGGAGTTTATTTTTATCAAATTCAATCGGGAAATTTCAATCAAACGAAGAAAATGGTTCTGATAAAGTGAAATAGTGTGAAATGTAAAATATGAATTTTAGTCCCGGGAATCCTTATAAGGGTCAGAAGAGACTCCGACACAAGGCGATAGAATAAAATGGGTTAAGCGGATAAATAATTTTTATATCAATATTTAATTTATTTTTTGACTTGCTGCTTTTTAGCAGGTAAATATTATTCGGAGAGGTAATATGAAGTCAGGTAAATCGAAAGGAATATTGAGCTTTTTTTATACAGCTCATTTTAATAATATTATATCGGCAACATTTCTTTTAATATGTTTTTTCCCGTCATTATTATTCTCTCAATGGATTGTTCAAAATTCTTCAATCAGAAATAATACAAAACATATAATTGCAAACTCATTTATCAATCAGAATACAGGGTGGCTCGCGAGTGATAAAGGTGGAATAATAAAAACTACTGATGGCGGGATTTCCTGGCAGGATTTCACTATTGATACAAATATCCGGCTGGTATCGTTATGCTTTTTAAATGAAAGCACAGGATTTTCGTGCGGGTTTACAGGCAAAATTTACAAGACAATAAATGGAGGTATAAACTGGCAAATTTCATATTCGAAAGAATCCGATTCATTATACTGCATAGATTTCGCGGATAACAATACTGGTTGGTGCACAGGTTTCCGGCGAATATTAAAAACAACAAATTCGGGTTTGATCTGGGTAAACCTGCCGATTGATACAATAAATTCTACTGCAAAATATACCTGTATTAAATTTTTTGATTCTCAAAACGGAATACTGGGAGGCTTTAGTTCGGGTGATAATGCCCCAATTTACAAAACAACAAACGGAGGTACAAACTGGCAATATATTCATTCATTTTCCGGAACTGAAATATTATCTGTTGATTTTGTGAATAAAGATACTGTATATGCAACAAGTTCGGGAATTATTATAATATCAACGAACGGCGGCTTTAACTGGTCACAACAATATTTTTCCGGATCAAGCGATAGTTCTTATGTAATGTTTAAAGATTTAAACACCGGCATTTTAACTTCCGATCAATATACTTATATAACTACGAACGCCGGAATTGACTGGACAAACTTATTTCTTTTACATCCTGATTATTCTTCCAGGCCATTTTACGATAAAAGCGGTACCTGCTTTATTATTGGTGATAGGGGGACTATACTTAAATCAACAGATAATGGTGTAAATTTCGGAAATTATTCAACCGATGTAGCATCTGAACTATACGATGTAAAATTATTGGATGAAAATACCGGGATTATTTGCGGTAATTACGGAACAATATTAAAAACTACAAATGGAGGAATTAACTGGAACAGAAAAAGTATTAACAGTTACGGTTATTTTTATCAATTATCATTCATTAATCAAATTACCGGGTGGATAATGGATGTGAATTCCAATATTATTAAAACTACAGACGGAGGTGATTCCTGGAATTTATTAAATTTTGGTTTTCAAAACCGGCAATGGAAATATTTTGAATTCTTCAATGAAAATACGGGATGGTATGCGGCTGATTTGGGAATAGTTTTAAAGACTACGAACGGTGGATTGAGCTGGATAAATAAATGTCCTGACACAAACGACAGGTATATATATGTCAAAAATCTTAATGGAAATAATTTAATACTATGTTCGTTCGACAAAGTTTACATGTCAACTAACGGCGGAAGCAACTGGAATATTGTTCTTCAGGATACATTAAATTTAGAATTTCGTAATATTAGTTTTTTAGATGAAAATACGGGATGGATAATTGTTCTTAATAATGATTCACGCCGGATATATAAAACAACAAACGGCGGAAATAACTGGACTAAAGGTTATATTATGTCACACAACTCACCCTTCACTAATTCAATAAAATTTGTTAATGAATATACGGGTTTTACTTCTCCAATAGATGGTTATGCAATTTTAAAAACGACTGATGGGGGATATAACTGGTTTCAAACGTTTGCATCAGAATTTTCCGAATATATTCATGCGGTAGATTTTATAAATCAAGACACGGGATTGGCTGTTGGTTCTTTTGGTTTGATTTGCAAGACAACAAACGGAGGGGCAAATTTTATCAGTCTTCCTAATTCCATTCCGCCGGTTAATTTCTTTCTATTCCAGAATTATCCGAATCCTTTTAATCTGACAACGAATATTGGTTATTCGTTATTGGTTACTGGTCAGGTTCAACTGAAAGTATTTGATATTCTGGGAAGGGAAATTGAAACATTAGTCAACGCATATCAAAATGCAGGTTCATATGTAATACAATTTTATAATAACCGGTTATCGAGTGGGATTTATTTTTACCGATTGAGCTCCGGTAATTATTTTGTAACCAAAAAAATGGTGTTGATAAAATGAAGATAATGAAAAATGAAACAAAAATTGTGATATGTGAAACGAGTATATTATGTCGCGAAAATGTTTTGATACGCTGGCTGAAGTTCCGGCAAATCGGAATCTTTGACCTGCGGTTACAAGAGCATTCGCAAGCTAAAGCTTGCGGCTACAAGAACATTCGCAAGCTAAAGCTTGCGGCTATACCGCAAGGAAGATATGGCTTATAATTTTTTCTTAAAATGAGTAAGTTGTTTAAAGTAATTTTATAAAAACACAATAAAAATATGATAACTGATAAAATAGAAAACGTAAAACTTTATTCCGGTCTGAAAGAAAGAATACAGAAAGCATTAGAATATATTATCACGACAGATTTAGATAACATTAAGGAAGGTAAATATGAAATAGACGGGGATAATATTTATGCAATGGTAAACGAATACAATACAAAAGATAGAAGCGCTTGTTTTTTAGAGGCTCACAGGAAATATATCGATATTCAATATGTAGTAAAAGGAAGTGAATTGTTCGGTTATGCTCCGTTCGAATCACAAAAACCCCACGCAGTGTATGACGCAGAAAAAGATTTTGAACTATTTAATGAAGAACCCTCTTTTGTAAAATTTGATACAGGTATGTTTGCAATATTTTTTCCCGGTGACCTGCACATGCCGGGAATAAAAGCATATTCCTCTTCAAAGGTTAAAAAAATTGTTATAAAGGTAAAAATATAATTATTTTAACAATTTCTGAACCGGGGCTTTATTTAAAACCTTTCAAAACAGACCTATAATATCTGACCTGATTTTTTAGTGATTGTAGCAGAACCCATTTACAAATTAATACTTTAAAATTACTAATAATTTATAAGTTGCAATTTTCTAATTTATTATATAAATTTTTATATTGGTAACACTATTGTTTCTGTTTTTATAAAGATTTATTTTCACAAATAGATTCGATTAAAAAAGAAATTATTTACTATAACCACACCTTGACATTATATTAACTGCTTCAGTAATATTTTTAAAAAAGCTTAAAAATTTTTTAACATTTTTACAAACTATACGGAGGTTAATATGAAACGTTTCTACATCTCTCTTTCTGTTTTACTTTTAGTTTTGCTTTTCTCAAATATCTCATTTTCGCAATTTAAATATGAAAACGGGATTTGGATTAAAAACAATACCTCGACAGCATTAACAAATGTACAGGTATTGATAAAGTTTAATACGGCAGTTCCTATCGGAGCCGGCTGGATGCAAACCGATGGAAAAGATATTGTTTTCACATCGTCCTGCGGCGTANNACCTATCTGACTCACTTTGTCGAAGGATATCTTAATACAGATAGCACAAAAATCTGGGTGAAAATTCCAACGCTCAATGCCAGCGATTCAACTCTGGTTTATATGTACTACGGAAATCCGTCTGCTACAAATCTTTCCACAATAAACGTATTTGACGGACCGAATTCTGCAACCGACAGTGTTATGGTAACCACAAATGGTGGTTCTGCAAGCACACAACGTGGTTTTAGTTTTACTGCCAACCAAGATGTATTAGTTGGTTATTTTGGAAAAAGGGTACCTCAGGCAGACCAGCGTTATGTAACATTATTTGATTTGAGTACACAGGCTATAATAATGCAAATTCAGGTTGACGCAGGTACTGTTGGAGCTTACAATTACACAGCTCTTACAACCCCTTTCTGGCTCAGAGCGACTAAGCAATACGTTCTTGAAGTATATCAGGGCACAGGAGATGGATATTATTATGGTACAAGCTCTCAAATCGGGCAAGCATTTACATATGGTAGTATGTTGTATTGCAATAGCTGTACTCAGAATACTTATCCGACAAGTTCATTAGCAAATTATCATTATGGTTGTCCGGATTTATTATATTATACATATCAAGTCGTATCTCCTGCTCCAACTGCAAGGATATTACCCGTAGCCGACACAACGACACCTCCGGCTCCGACAAATTTAATTGCCACTGCCGGAAGCGGACAGGCGACACTTGTATGGAACAAGAGCGTCGCAATCGATATTGCATTTTATAATGTATATAAAAATACTACCAATAATCCGGGCACTGCTACTTTAGCTGGTACTGCAACAGATTCTGTATTCACAGCAACCGGTTTAGCAAACGGAACCTGGTATTTCTGGGTAGCCGCAGTTGACAATTATTGCTCACCGAAAACCAGTGCTTACAGCACCTTTGCGTCCTGCACACTCGGCGGTACAGTTTATGCCGTACCAGAATTAATTTATTACAGATTCCACAATAATACACTATCACCTCTTGGTACACCGAACTTTGCAAGTGCACCGGTTGGTTCAAGTCCGGCTCCTATTACAAGTCATACATTAGGTTCCGGTGGACAATTTGATACTTGTATCGTCGGTACCGGTCTTGCAGGTGCAGTCACTCCGGGTTGGAACTGGAATGTAACCGGTAACTGGACAATTAGTTTCTGGGTTAGTAACCTGTTAGATATGAATCCTACATATTTATTCGGTGATCTCGGCCAAACTGCTTTCCGTTGTTTCTATGGCGGAGCAGCAGGAGTCAACAATATGTTATTAAGAGGTCCTTTAACTGACCTTANNGGGGATGGGACAAATGTTATCGTTTATATGGATGGCGTATTAGTAAACTCTAATCCAAGAACTATGACATGGGCTACCGGTACGGGATTCAAAGTCGCCGGTTATTCTACATCTCCCGGACTAAGTGGAAAGATGGATGAATTCAGGTTATATGGAAGAGCTTTAACAGCGGCAGAAATTGCGGCAACATGGAATCATGAACTTCCATATACCGTAACAGGTATCGGCAATGTTTCCAGCATAATTCCGGATAAATTTTATCTGAATCAAAATTATCCTAATCC
>PNBM01000059.1 GCA_003135995.1 Ignavibacteriota bacterium
GATAATACAGGTTGGGCTGTTGGAGGTACTGGAAATATCGTTTTTACCACTAATGGTGGAACTACCTTTGTAAAGAAAAACGAAAAAAATATACCAAATAAATTTTTATTATATCAAAATTATCCGAATCCATTTAATCCTAACACAATAATTAGATATTCTTTATTAAATGATAGCAAAGTACGACTGAAAGTATATAATATACTTGGAAAAGAAATAGAAACACTTGTTAACGGAAAACAAAATGCCGGAAATTATGAAATCAAATTTCCGGATAACCCGAATATTTATAATCAACTATCAAACGGAATATATTTTTATTCTCTCTTTGTTAACGATAAATTAATCGATACTAAGAAGATGATGATAATAAGATAAAAAACTTTATTTAATCAAAAATAAAAAATTAATTTAAATTAATTTTTTACACTAATAATTTATAAACAAATATTCTTCTTCAAAACACATTTTTAAATTTTTATTTAATGATTTTATGTCTATTTTTTTGTGATGGGAAATGCGAAAAAATATATTGTTATAATTTTTTTATTGCTGTTCACCGTGAGCAATTTGCCGGCGATAGACAGATGGACTAAATTGATATCTCCTACAACTCATCATCTTTATAAATCTTCTTTCACCGATACATTAAACGGTTGGGTATGCGGTGACGGCGGAGTGATTTTGCATACATCTAACGGAGGATTAAACTGGGAAACTCAGGACAGTCAGTCGGATTATCAAATCGTGTTCATTACTTTTCTGAATAAAAACACCGGTTGGGCGGTTGGAAATAAATATGTTTATCTGTCGCCTGTAATATATTCTACGACAAACGGAGGACAAAACTGGAATCTGAATTTTTATCCCGATACAACACTGATGTTTAACACTATTTATTTCCGCGATTTATTAAACGGGTTTATAGGCGGATACGGAGGTTTGATTTTAAAAACTACAAACGGCGGAATTAACTGGAGTAAAACCGTTTCGGATTCGTCTTTATTTTCTCTTTTATCAATAAAAGGTTTTAAATTTATAAATGCAGTAACCGGATATGCATACGGAGGGCGGCTCGATTTATCAGGTGTAATCTGGACAACAACGAATAGCGGTAATTTCTGGCAAAGTGCCTCTGTTTCCCCTGAGCCTTTAAATGAAATGATAATTTTCGATTCTTTAAATTCTGTTGCTGTCGGCGGGGATTATGAATTTGGCGCAAGCATAATAAGAACTATAAACGGCGGGGCTAACTGGAAATATGAACCTATTCCTTTTTTTGGAATTGGAAATACAATCTGCAAAAGAATAGCTTCAGAATGGTGGATTGGACTGGGATATGCACTCACGCTTGCCTATACTTTAAACTCCGGCGTTAGCTGGGATTATATTCAGCTACCCGACAGTTCGGGAATTTATAATATTAATTTCCCGGACTCCACACACGGCTGGGCGTTCGGTATTTTCGGCACTATTTTAAAATACAACGGTTTTGTATCGGGCGTATTTAATGAAAATAATACCGTATATAATTTTAAATTATTTCAAAATTATCCTAATCCGTTTAACTCTTCGACAGTAATCAAATTTGAAATTCCAAATTCGGAAAATGGAATCCCGATGAATCGGGATGCAAAGAACGCAAATGGGAAAATGGAAAATGGTGCTGTTGTATTAAAAATTTACGACGTTCTCGGAAAAGAAGTTGAGACATTGGTAAACGAAAAAAAATCTCCGGGTACATACGAATTTATCTTTGATGGAAGCAATTTAGCTTCAGGATTATATTTCTATAAATTGCATGCTGGAAATTTTGTTGAGACGAGGAAAATGCTACTAATTAAATAAGAATTTGAATTATCATAATGAAATTCATTAAATTATTCTTACTCCTTTTTATCGGTGTTATATTCATTCATAGTTCGTTTGCCGCCGACATATGGACGAAAATTCCTTCACCAACAAATCAAAAATTAATGAGGTCATATTTTCTGGATTCATTAAATGGCTGGGTAGTTGGTGACAGCGGACTGATTATTCATACATCAAATGGCGGACTTAACTTTGATAAACAGACTTCCAATACTTATGATAATTTATCGGACATTTTCTTTCTTAATAAAAGAATCGGTTGGGCTGTCGGAAATAAATATTTTGGATTTTACCCCGTGTTTTATTTAACAACGGACGGCGGCTTAAACTGGAATCATACTTATTATCCCGATACTATGGCAAGATTCAGTTGTTTAAATTTTCTCGATTCATTGAATGGATTCATCGGCGGTTATGCTAATGGTCAGGCTTATTGTTTTATTTTAAAAACAACCGATGGCGGTAATAATTGGACGAAAGCACAGTCGGATACTACAATTTTCGCTATGATGAATATACTAAACATACGGTTCTATAATCCTCAACTCGGTATTGCCTGCGGCGGCACTATGGACCGTTCAGGAGTCTTCTGGGAAACAACAGACGGAGGGAATTTCTGGCAAAGCAGTTCAGTGGCGCCGGAGCCGCTGTACCAGACGATTATATTGGATTCTTTGAATTTTATTTGTGCGGGGGGAGGAATAGATAATGGAGCGTTCGTTATCTCAACCTCAAATTCAGGGACAAACTGGAACTACGATACACTTCCGTTATTTGGTGTTGCAATGTCAATTTTTAAAAGAACACCTTCGGAATGGTGGGTAGGTATGGGCTTTGCAAATGTATTGTTTTTTACTACTAATTCAGGGAAGAAGTGGGATTATATTCGGTTTCCCGATAGTGTCGGAATTAACGATGTGAATTTCCCTGATTCCACACACGGCTGGGCGTTCGGAAATTTCGGAACGATATTAAAATACACTAAATTTACTTCCGGAATTAAAAATGAAAATAGTTTTGTCGGGAATTATGAGTTGTATCAGAATTATCCGAATCCATTTAATCCATCAACGATTATAAGATTCAAGATTAAAGATTCAAGATTTGTTAGCTTGAAAGTTTATGACGTTTTAGGAAGAGAAGTCGCATCGCTTGTAAACGAATTTAAAAAAGCCGGAAAATATGAGATTCGATTTACAAATAATCAACTGCCAAGCGGATTATACTTAGTAAAAATGGTCGCGGATAATTTCACCGCAACCCGAAAAATTATATTGTTAAAATAATTATTTAATCAAAATCATTTTCATCGTTCTCGAATATTTTTCTGTTTTCATTCTGTAGAAATATATTCCGGAAGAAAATTTCGATGCATCAAATTTTATTTCGTGCGCACCCGCACTCATATTTTTTGATATTAATGTCATCATTTCTCTTCCCGCTATATCGAAAATTTTAATATCTACAAAATCCCTGACAGGTAAACTGAATTTAATTGTTGTAGATGGATTAAACGGGTTCGGATAGTTTTGCATAAGTTCGTATCTATAAGCATTCGATGTTATATTATTAACCGCAATCGGGTCATCACCGGAAATTTCCCTCATAAAAATACCTCTTCCGTAAGTTGCTGCAACAACATAAAATTTTCCGTTTATAGAAATGCTGTCGATGTAATTCATTTCTGAAATAATATTGGCGGCAGGCATACCGTTATTCCAGACCATCCAGTTCACACCGCCGTTTGTTGTTCTAAAGCAGCCCATTTCAGTACCGAGATATAATTTATTATTATCGGTTGGATGCGCAATGAGGTCAGCCATAGGAACGTTTGGTAAATTTCCAGTAATATCCACCCAGTTTATTCCCCGGTTATTTGTTTTATATACTTTTTGAGTAGATGTAAGACCATCCATTAATGCATAAGCGATGTTATTATTAGTCGGAAGTGGTGCAACAGTTCTCACAGTAACATTGGATATAAATCCCGATGAACGTTCATACCATACTCCGTTATCATAAACTCTGAGTTTTGATGAAGGGTTGGTTGAAGGTAAACACGCATATAAAACTGCTCCGCCGGGAGTATAAAAGGAAGCAGTTAAATTACTGATTGTTGATGTCGGAAATGCCGTGGAATTTGTTGCGGTCCATGATGTTCCATAATTAGTTGACATATATACGTGCGCATCAGAATTATGATATAAATACACCGGCGAAACTTTGTCATTCCTGATTTTATGATACCATTGACCCGAAGCAGGAATTCCGTTATCTATAAAACTGAAGCTTGAACCGCTGTTAGTCGTTAACAATCTTCTGAAAGCCCAGTTTCCACCGAAAACACCATCGGTCACTACGAATTTACTCGCGTCATCAGGGTCAATAGCACATCCTCCTCCATCGCCTCCGAGCACGAACCACCAGGAATTACCTCCATCAGAAGTACCTGAAATTCCATTATCCTGTGAGCCTCCGAACATCGTTTGACCTTTTCCGCCCACATCAAAATTTACATACTGTGTGATTGGAAAAGTATTATTCGTAGTAGTCCAGTTTTTACCGCCATTAGTTGAAGTTGATAAACCTCCATCGTGTGAAGCATAAGCAACTGTTCCGGTGCTGTTCCAGATAGCATGGTGCTGGTCTGCGTGAATATTTTCCGGGTCATATAAAGGGTCAACGCTATTCAAAAAATCATTCCACGTTGTTCCTCCGTTCGAGGTATAGATTAATGATCCTCCGCCTGCAAGTACAATATTGGGATTAACCGGATTCACAGCTATGTGACAATTGTACCACCCCTGTCCCCAATGAAATTCAAAACTTGGAGTTACACTCGTCCAGTTAGTTCCGTTATTTGTAGTTTTATAAACACCTAATGTCTGGCTTGTGCTGTTTTTGGATATATTCAGATAAACGGTATTCGGAGTAGATGTACAAATGGAAACCGAACTTCTTCCGATATCTGATGTAGGTATTCCGCCGGTCGTTAATCTTGTCCAGTTGTTTCCGCCGTTTGTAGATTTATAAACACCGTCGTTTATAACAATAGTATAGACAAAATTGGAATTAACCGGATTAATTGCGAGATCAGAAGTTACACCAGTCAAATACATAGTCCAGTTTAATCCTCCGTTATCAGAACGAAAATATCCGGATTCGGTTGCAGCATGTATTTTATTAACATTCAGAGGGTCATAAGCAACTCTGAAAAAAGATACAGGAGTGGGAGTTAAAATAATATTTTTCCAGCTTGTGCCGCCGATAGTTGTTTGCCATAAGCCCGTTCCGCTTCTTTGCTGGTATTCACCCGTTCCTGCGAATATTGTATTTGCATCTCCCGGTTTTGTGACAAAACATCCGATTGCCTGAGATGTGATACCTTCGGAAATTGGAGTATTCGGCGCAATCCATATTCCACCGCTTGCCGCAGCTATTCTTAACGAAGTCCCGTTGTATAATTCTATATCTAATATCCTTCCCGAATTATATGCTGTCGGACTCGACAAATGTTTCATTCCAAATGGTCCCTTTGTTACCCACGAATTTACTGCCAGTGGTGAAAAATCATTTTCAGTCGGCATTTTGTGAATATCATTCCAGATTTTCTGCAACACGTCTTGTGGTAATACATTTCCGTATGGTGCGTGCCTTTCTTCAAAATACTTTCGTTCTACATCGGGGTTTGAGCGTGCGACCTCCGAAGAGTAAAACGGTCCCGGGTTTAACAAATTTCCGGGTGCTCTAAGATATGTAAATCCGTAGTACAATATAGAAATCAGTAGTATTATAATTAAAACAGAAAAATATTTTTTCATAGTAGTTAAATTTATTTGATATAAAAAAATTTAATTCCGCAACGGTCAGATATTATTCGTAATATATTAAAATTTTATTTAAAAATGTTTCCAATTTTTAATATATTGAATAACAGTTAACCGTGAGTTAAAAAATTTTACGTTTCAAATATTTATATTTTGAATTAACTTTATTTCATGGAAAAAAACTTAAAAAATCTCATAGTAGTCGGTGACCGTGTTTTAATTAAACCAAAATCTTTTACCGACAGAACTAAAACGGGATTGTATTTGCCGATTGGAATACAGGAAAAAGAAGTTGTTCAGAGCGGTTACGTTATGAAAGTTGGACCCGGTTATCCGATTTCACAAACATCCGACGACGTAAACGAAGCTTGGAAAGGAGTTGAAGAAAAAGTGAAATACATTCCTTTGCAGGTTAAAGAAGGCGATCTTGCAATATTTCTGCAAAAGGGCGCGGTCGAAGTTGTTTATGAAGACGAGAAATATTTTATCGTTCCGCAAAACCNNGATTTTAATGGTGGTAAGGGACGAAGAATTATTCCATTAATCTGAAAGTATTTAACAAAATTGAAATTATTATTGCTAAAATTATGAAATACTTTATAGTAGAGCTTAGCTACAAAGTTCCTTTTGAAAAATTATCGGGAATTGTAGATGCACACAGAAGTTTTCTGGATACAGGCTATAAAAATAAAATGCTGCTTTGCTCCGGTCCGAAAAATTCAAAAACCGGAGGGATAATTGTAGCAAGAGCGGAAAGTGAAAAAGAGATTCGTGATTATTTTGAAAACGACCCTTATCACACAGAGGATGTGGCGGAACATAAATTTATTGAATTTACTCCCGTTAAACATCAGGATTTTTTGAAAGATTGGATAGAGCTGTAACTCAACATTTATGTTGAGAGTAGTTTTGTATCGCAACATTTATGTTGCGCGATTCCGTATCGCAACATTTATGTTGCGAAGTAAACAAGTTTGAAACATCACAACATAAATGTTGTGTTACTTTACAAAATAAATGTTGCGGTACTTTACAACATAATTGTTGTGTTACAAACTCTGTTCCACTGCCAATTCCATTTTTTCATTCTGCAGGCGATTCAGTCTTTTCCATTCAAAATAAATTATTATGAACGATAAAACTGCAGAAACCCCATCTGAAACAGGTTCCGCGAGCCATATACCTTCGAGCTGGAAGAAATGAGGTAAAATAAAAAGCATGGGTATCAGCATTATCACCTGTCTGAAAAGTGTCAGAACCATTGCCGTGTATGCTTTCCCGACAGCCTGAAAATATCCTGCATTGACAACCTGAAATCCGACAACAGGAAGCATAATTAAAAAAACCCTTAACGCATGCGAACCCATCTCAATTAATTGAAAATCATCTTTACTGAAAATCCCGACAATAAATTCACTGAAAAACATAACCGCAAGAAATCCGAACACACAAATTGAAGTAGATACGATTGTAGCAAGTCTCATAACTTTTTTTACACGTTCGTATAATTTCGCGCCGTAATTATATCCTATGATAGGTTGTATACCCTGGTTAATTCCGAAAATCGGCATTAATATAAAATTGATTATCGCCATTCCTATACCCATTGCGGCAATTGCCAGGTCGCCGCCGTAATGCGCGAGCGATTTTGTAAATATGACAAAAATTGTACCCGCTGCAATCTGCATTGAAAACGGTGACATTCCTATTGAAAATATTTTTAATACGATATCTTTTTCAAGCTTCAGATATTTAAAATGAAATTTCACATGACTTTTTCTTCCGAAGAAATAAGACATAACCCATACCGCGCTTACGAACTGAGAAATAACCGTAGCAAGTGCAGAACCTTTTATTCCCAAATGCAGAACAAAAATAAAAAACGGGTTCAGGATGATATTCAGTATTCCGCTGATTAACATTGTTTTCATTGCCATTACGGGGTTTCCTTCCCCGCGTATAATATTGTTCAGCGAAAATGAAATTGCCTGGAATATAGTACCTGCAAGCAATACGTGAGTATAATCTTTTGCATAAGGCAGTACATCTTCGCTCGCTCCGAATGCTACAAGAAGCGTATCCATGAAAGTATATCCGACTATCATCAATATTACCGAAATAATTATTGCTAATGTAAAAGCATTAGCAAGAATTTTTTCTGCTATTTCAAGTTTCTTTTCGCCTAATTTTATAGATATATTTGCCGTAGCCCCAATACCCACAAGCATTCCGAATGCCATAAAAATTATGATTATCGGAAAAGTAACTGTTACGCCTGAAATCGCAAGAGAACCAACACCTCTTCCAACGAAAATCCTGTCAACAACATTATACGATGCCATCACAATCATTCCGATCATAGCCGGTAATGAGAAATCCAGCAGCAGTTTGCCTATTCTGTCTTTTTCTAATCTTAAGGTTTTATCCATCTAATAAAATTTAAATCATTTCAAAATGAAACGAAAATATAAAAAAGTTCACAATTATAATTTGGTTTTTAAGCAGGGAATTTGCTTTCTAACACAAGAAAAGATAAATGAACCTTTGAAATTAAATTTAATATTAATTTATGTTTTATTACAGTCAAAACAAACATAAGGAATTCCAAGCGATAAATAAGCTTTACTTTTCGCTGTATCATTGAGATTCTTTTCAATTAATTCAAAAACTCTTTCCATGTTTTCCTGACCCGCAACCGATTTCCATGATTCTGCAAAATGTGATTTTATGAAATGATAATTCAACATTGCCGTACCGTTTGCAAATCTCATATTAAAAGATTTCTCGATTGCGTTCGTGATTTTGAATCCGGCATTTTTTATCAACGTTATCATATAATCAACAGGCTTTCTCTTTTCAAATATATGTTCTTTCATCTTTTCAATTTCGTTTATCAAACCAAGTTCATTCAGTACAATTTCAAATACATCATAAAACTCTTTCATAGTATCCGGCAAATTCATTGTAAAGACAAACTGCCCGTCATTTTTTAAAACTTTAAATATTTCATTCAGAGCAATTTCGGGATTATCTACATTATTTATTCCGTTGTTTGAAACAACTAAATCAAAAAAATTATTTTCGAATGGCAATTTTTCAGCCGACCCGTTTATTAAATAAACATTTTCAATGTTATATTTTTTTAATTTCAATCCAATACGTTCGAGAGCTTTTATCCACGGGTCTATTCCGTATATCTTCGAAGAATTTCCGAACCTTCCCGCAATTTCCAATAGCGGAAAACCTGTTCCGCACCCTACATCAAGCACCTTAGCGTTTTCCTTTAATTTTATTGTCTCAAGCAAAGTCATTCCAAAAGGTGCTGACCACAAAGGAAGTTCATCGTAAACGGATACAAAATCGGAATTATTTGCCTCGAAATTAAAATTTAAATAATCTTTCATAAGTTTGTTAATTTTCTAAATTTCCCCCCTCTCCTTTCAGGTTGAGCGTTCTTCGCGAAATCCCGACATGTCGGGAAGAGGCTCTTGGGCAGGGGTGAGGTATTAAAACTTAATAAATTCTGATTAATTTGGTTAAATATTAAGTATATAAAAACATTTTTAATCATGTTCTCACCAAAAGCATTATTTTGAAATATTGAAAAACTTTCTTCTTAATTAAAATTAAACAACATAAATGTTGTTTTACACAAGAGAAAGTTCGAGATATATCACTCCCTCTATCGGGTTTACCCTGTATGGTTTTATTTCTTCAAAGCCGATTTTTTTATAAATGGAAATTGCTTCTTTCATTGTATAAATAGTATCGAGACGCATTCTTTCATATCCGTATTCTTTTGAAATTGAGATAATTCTATCCACAAGGGCTTTTCCGATTCCTTTCCCTCTGAATTCATCTCTCAGGTACAATCTTTTCATTTCGCAAATTTTATTTTCAAATCTTCTTAAACCTACGCAGCCCGCTAAATTATTTTCATCATAACACAAAAGTATGCAACCGCCATTACCCGTGTATTCGGATTTAAGGTCGGATATTTCTTTGTCAAAATTCTGAAAACAAAGGTCGAAGTTTAAAGATTTTGCGTATTCTAAAAAAAGAGTTTTTGCATCTTCATATTCTTCCTCTGTCTCTGCAATCTTTAAAATTTGCATTATTAAAATTAGAATTATGTTATAATTTAAAAAATATATTATTAAAATGACAGAAACAAAAATTAGTGATATTGCTATTTATAATTACGGGGGAAATGGTGAAATTGTTTTGTTCGTTCACGCTTTTCCTTTAACGGCGGATATGTGGCACAACCAGGTTGATTATTTCAAAAAAAAATATCATGTAATTACATTCGACATACGCGGGTTCGGAAAAAGCGACGATTCGTTTAATTTCATTTACACGATGGAAAATTTCGCAGATGATGTATTGAATATTATTGAATCGTTGAATCTTGCAAATATAAATATCTGCGGACTTTCGATGGGAGGATATATAGTTCAGCGGGCTGTAATAAAAGCCCCGGAAAATTTTTCTTCCATGATACTTGCAGATACGAAAGCCGAAAAAGAAGATGACCGGGGATTGTTAAGAAGGGGAAATTTCATAGATAAACTGAAAAAAGAAGGTATCGGAAATTTTCCCGATGAATTTATGAAACGTCTTTTGTTTAAAGATAATTATAATAACCGGGAATTATATTCATATATTAAAAATGTAATAGAACAACAGGATGAAAAGGCTCTTACCGGTGCATCTATAGCGATGTCAACAAGAACGAACACTCTTGATTATTTTGAAAATATTAGAATTCCCGTATTAATAATGGCTGGTGATAATGATACATTCACTCCTCCCGAACATTCGTTAAAAATGAAAGAGCGATTAATAAATTCTGAATTTAAAATTATTAAAAATTCCGGACATTTATCTCCGCTTGAAAATCCGAAGGAATTTAATCAATACCTTGATAATTTTTTAAAGGAATGAAAAATTATAAACATTAATAATTTTATTTATCTCCCTTATCAGGGTCGATATGATAAAGAAGTAAAGCAAAATGACCCGCTGAATAATCATCATTAAAATTATCAGCACTAATTATAAATTCATACAATGCTCTTTCGTCGGGATATATAGAAAGTTCGGGATTTGTACCGTTTGACCTGTCGACTTTAATCCAATTGTCTCCTGATTTTCTGCTGACAACCATTTTTAATTCTGATATCCTTCTGTCGCCTATTAATAGAACATTATAGTCAAAACCATTATCAAGATACCTGTAAACCATTTTTGTTCCTTGTGTCCCGACCAGTAAATCGATTGTCACATTCACTACTTCCTTATCCTGTTTTGTTTCTAAATAATTAACCCTGCTTGTAACCGAATCTATAATATCACTTAAGGTCGTTGCTGAAAGCTGTGCAAAGCCGGATTTGGAAAAAGTCAGAAGAGTTATTGCAAATAAAACAAAAAATAATTTTTTCATAATAATAATAATATTTAAATTACAAATAAAAACATATTTGGTGTAACATGCTGTTAATTATTATACTACACTATCTAAAAAAAGTTCTGTCCCTCGCGTAACAACATCGGAGCATATTTGATACCCCCCTCTCCTTTCAGGAGAGGGGGCAGGGGGTGAGGTTTTTGTTCGGATATTTATGTTACATTTTTCCTCTATCGTAATGTGTTAAATCCCTCGTTACCAAGCTCCAGTCGCTTTTTGCTTTTGATCCCGACGTGTCGGGACCTGGTAAAGAAGAATACGAACCCCTCGTTACCAAACTCCTGTTTGGTAACGAAGAATCTAATTATTTAATATCATTTTAACAAAACTAATTTCTTTGTCTCCTTAAAATCTCCGGCAGACAATGTGTAAAAATAAATTCCGCTGGCAAATTTACTACCATCGAATGTAACTTCATATGTCCCGGGTAATTTCTTTTCATTCACCAAGGTTTCAATTTTTCTACCAAGTATGTCATATACTTGAAGAATAACACTTGATGATTTTGATATTTCAAAATTAATTTTAGTAGTTATGTTAAATGGATTTGGAAAATTTTGATATAAATAATAATTTTTGGGCAAAGATTTAGAAAATTGATAAATACCTGTCTGAATCCCAGAGGTAGTTTTTAATATTGTTCCCGAGTTTCCTACGCTCCAACCAGTATTTTTGTTAATAAAAAATACATTATTTAATTGGAAATCTGTGGGAGATCTTTGCATAATCCATTTATCTCCGTCATTTGAACTTGAATAAATAGATGAAGAGTACCTGGAAGCATATTTTAAGCCTACCGCCCAATTATTTCCATTTGTATCAGCATAAATAGAATAAAAAAGTGCATTATTAACACTATCTTTAATTTGCCAGTTATTACCACCATTTGTAGATTTATAAAAATATGATTTGTGAGGAATATTACTATAATCAGTAAGATAATAAGACAGCCAAATTATATTCGAATTTATAAAATAACAACTTGCGAATGTTAAACCTGTTTTAAATGAAATGTCTGTCAAATTAATACCCGAATTTGTAGTTTTAAATATTTTCGAACTTGAACTGAATAATAATCCATTATTTTCGTTACTGAAGAATATTTTTGAAAATGCTTCTTCTCCCCAACCATATGTTATCCAGTTAAGTCCACCATTTATTGTTTTGTAATAAATCCCGGTATGTAAAGTAATGTTGGTGACATGACGGTTTTCTATTCCACAGATCCAAAAATTGTTTTCATCTAAAACACAGATTGAATTAAAGGCATAACTATAATCAAAACTAATATTAGTAGGTATACCCAAATATACCCAGTTTTCACCACAGTTTGTTGTTTTTAATATGTAATGAGGTGCATTAGAGACATGTGAACTTAAAATAAATCCGGTGTTTCCATTTATAAATTTGACATCCCGAATAAAAATTATATTTGTGTCTAATTTAGAAATCCAATTTACTCCCCCATTAGTTGTTTTTAGTAAAATATAATCCCCGCTGCAAAATCCGGTATTTTCATTAATAAAATAACTTGTAAAAAAATTACTACGATTTCCTTTTGTCAATAGATTCCAATTATCCCCTCCATTAGAGGTTTTTAATATTACTCCATTATCCCCAACTGTTATTCCTGTACTGGGATTACGAAAATTAATTGAATTTAAATTTGATGAATTTCCGCTGTTTAAAGTTATCCAGGAATTTCCGAAATTTGTTGTCTTTCTGATTCCCCCGACATAACCGGAAATATAACCAGTTTGTGAATTAACAAAATTTAATGAAGTAAACACTGTATCGTAGCAATCAAGTACATTACTAAAATTTATTCCTCCATTAGTAGTCTTTTTTATATTACCATGATAACTTGATCCATTGATATAACCACCGCAAGTACAACCATTTAAAGTATCTGTAAAAAACAAATACATCAAACCCCACCCAGCTTGTAATTGTGTCCAGTTTAATCCTGAATTAATAGTTTTATATATATCGAAATCACCCACAGCGGCATATGAAATATTATTGTTATATAATTGAAAATCATATACATAATTATCTGTATTGCTATAAGGTTCAGCAAAGTAATTAACCCAATTATCCCCTGCGTTAGTAGTTTTTAAAATTATACCTTTACCAAGGTAATAATCATAACCCGATACATATCCCGTATTAATATTTGAAAAATATATTTTATAAAACGAACAACTATTTCCATTTATTGTTTTTAAAATCCAATTTTGACCACCATTAGTTGTTTTAATTATCATGCTTGTATTTGAACAAGCGTAACCTGTTAAAGAATCTGCAAAACAGACATCTATTATAACAGAATCACAATCGCTATACTGAACGACCCAGTTAAAGCCTCCATCTGTTGTTTTTATGATTGAACCCTTATACCCAACAGCCCAACCTGTATTATCATTTGTAAATTTAGCAGAGGTGAGATTGTTTCCTTGTGGAAGAGGGTTCTGCCAGAACCAACCGGATTGTGCAAATGAATTTGAAACTAAAACAACAATGAATATAACTTGATAAACAAATTTTTTCATTAGTGTTATAATTAAATTGGAAAGTATATAACTAACTTTAATATAAAACTTTTAAATTAGAAATAATATCATAATAATAGTATTATTTAAATAATATTCCGCATTTTTAATGATATCAGGTTTTTCGTGCTACAAGAACATATTATTTTAATAAAACTAATTTTTTTGTTTTCCCGATACGCTTCGCTATCGGGATTTCGTCACAAGTAGATTTGTGACTCAACTTTCTATTTTAGAAGAACCAACTTTTTTGTTTCCTTAAAATCTCCGGCGGTTAATGTATAAAAATAAATTCCCGATGACAGCCGGCTTCCGTCGAATGTTACTTCGTATGTTCCGGGAGATTTTTTTTCGTTAACAAGTGTCTCAACTTCTTTTCCGATTATATCATAGACTTTTAATATCACTAATCTTGAATCTTTAATCTGGAATCTTATAATCGAAGTCGGATTAAACGGATTCGGATAATTTTGATTGAGAAGAAAAGACTTCGGCAGATTTTGCTCATTATTTTTTACAGAAACTAAATTCGATACAGAATATTTCCATACTCCCGCTCCGTAGGTTGCGGCATAAAGATAATCATTATGAACCATTAGATTTGTTATAGGAACACTGTCCAATCCGATATAACTCCAGTTATCGCCGAAATTGCTTGACGTTTAAACTCCGCCTTTTATTCCATCATAATACCACATTCCGGCAAAAAGAGTATTATTCATAATAGCCAGAGAACGCACCTCCATGTTCTGAAGGTCATTTTGTTTAGTTACCCAGTTATCCCCGCTATTTGTCGAAACGTAAATCTCACTTCCCAAACGGCTTGCAACAATATTTTTTCCGCTGCCGCAAATAGAAGACAAACTATAAAATGTATTTCCTGAATCACACAAGACCCAGTTTCGTCCTTTGTCAGTTGTTCTCCAGATTCCTTGTGCGAGCGCAAAAATTGTGCTGTCATTTGTGGATAACAATGAAGTAACTTCAACCTGAGAACTGATTCCCCTTACTGCATTCCAGTTCTGACCATTATCAAAGGATTGATATATATTTGTTTTAATACAATAAACACCGGCAAAAACACTTTCACCTGCAACCGTAAGAGCGTTCACCGTAGAACTAATCTGAAATGGTGAATACCAGTTTGCACCATTATTTGAAGTTACAAGAACATCATTGTGATTGGTGTTATTAACTTCAAATGAATCTCCTATAAATACATAATTACCTTTTGAAGCAACCGCGTAGCATATTCCTACACTTTCAATTCCGTTATTTACAACATTCCAGGTCTCGCCGAAATCGGTTGTTAAAGAAATTCCACCGTTATAATAAGTTCCTGCATAAATATCATCACCTTTTGCACACAAAGTATTGACAATTGTGCTGGCAATACCATGATTAGCTGTTGTCCAGCTATCACCGTAATTCGTGGAACGCAGAAGTCCCCAAAGATATGAACCTGCAAATATTATATTATTTTTGGATGCAAGAACTCTTATATCTACACTTAAGTTATTCGTATAAACTCTCTTCCATTTGTTTCCATTATTTGTAGATAAAAAAATCTCGCTGTATGTGCTTGCAAAAATATTATTACCCATTACCTGAAAATGCGATATGCCACCTTGCAATTCAACGTCATTTACCTGAGTCCAGGTTGCTCCGTCGTCCGAAGACCTCAGGACTTTATTGTCTGCAGATGCCAAAACGTAATTATCTTTGAAGCATATATCATTTACATCAATATAAATAAGCCCATAATTCTGCCAGCTTGAACCGTAATCAGTTGATTTATAAATTCCACCCGGATAATTTCCATAAGCATATATTATATTTCCATTTGATATTAATCCTGAAGCCCAGTGATTGATATTAATAGATTCCCAGCTTATTCCATTATTGGTCGTTCTGAAAGTTCCTTTATCTGTTTCGTCTATAATCACACCATTACATACTATCATTGAAAAAGTATATGCATTGGAAGGAATGGTATTCGCCAAAAACCAATTCTCTCCGTTATTCGTGGTTTCGTATGTTCCGAATCCACTGGGGTTTACGAAAGTTCCCGCATACAGTATTCCGTGATTTTCAACGAGAGATGTCAGAGGACGGAAAAGAGGTGTCGGGCTGATATTTTTCCAGATACACCATTATTTGTTGAAAAATATAAACCACCATAACCGCCACAAATTCCGGCATAAAGCGTATCTCCTTTGACAAGAAGAACGTTAACCGAACCCCCGGAAGGACCATTTGTCTGCTGCCACTGGCTCATACAATTTTCAATTATCAATGTACAATGTACAATTAAGAGAGAAAATAGCGCAAACGTAAAAATTCTGTAAAATTTCTTCATTTTCATATTTCCGAATCTAATTTTTAAAATTTTTTTATTCCGGGACGGAATTGTGGTAATCAAATATTTGAAGAGTATATAATTCCGCCAAAGGAAATTTATATGTATTTTGATAGAACGACTTTCGGACGAAAGTATTTCGATGTGTTATACAGTTTTGTTCTCCTCCGAAAGTAAAAATACTTTCTAATTATTAAACAAACATATATTTTATAAGATTCTGTTAATTTATAAAACTTGTGAGAATTGGAACTGCCATTCAATTTTTCTAATTCCGATAAGATGAGATTATTGCAGAAAATTCCTGTACAGGTGAATATATTTTATTTGAAAAAACAAAAAATCATCATCCCGGGTGCATCCGCATACTCCGGATGCACCGGAATGACTATCGTTACTTTATCAGAATCATTTTCTTTTTATCGATAAAATCTCCGGATTGCAGCTTGTAAAAATAAATTCCCGATGCCAGCTTGCTTCCATTAAAAGTCACCTCGTATGTTCCGGGAGATATTTTTTCATTAACCAACGCCCCAACTTCTTTCCCGAGAATGTCATATACTTTGAGAATTGTCATCCCCCCTTGCCCCCCTTCAAAGGGGGGAATACTAAATTGTATTTTCGTCGTCGGATTAAACGGATTCGGATAATTCTGAAACAAATAAAATCTTTCAGGTATATTTTCATTTATCTTTTTTACTCCGATTGTTCCGCCGCCGTTTTTAGTTTTAAATATACGTCCCTGTGAGCCACATACATAACCTGTATCATTTGATGTAAAATAAATACTATTTTGCAACTGTGCTGTATCGGTTGCTTGCGTTATCCAGTTCGTGCCGTTATTCGTTGTTTTGAAAATATATTTTGAATCAGTTGATAAATATCCTGTTAGTGAATTCACAAAATATGCCGACAAAACCGAATAAGCATTGCTGATATTTTTTGAAATCCAGTTTGTTCCGCCATTGGTTGTCAAAAGCACAGTTCCGGATGTTCCAAAAGCCCAGGCTGATTCTGTGGATACTGCAAAAATTCCGTTAAAAGTATTAGCCGCTATAAAGGGATGGTTTTGAACAATCCAGTTAGAGCCGCCGTTTGAAGTTTTATATATTACAGAATCAGTTACACACCAACCGGTATTTGAATTTTCGAAATGCAAAAAAGTATACAGATAGTTCGGTACAGAATTATAATATTGAATTATCCAGTTACTTCCTCCGTCTGTTGTTTTATACAAACCTGAAATTCCGGTAGCAGTGCTTACCCAGCCCGTCATTGAATTGACAAAGAAACAATCTATGCAGGCGAAAGTGAGAGTAGGAAGTGTGACGAAATTATTTCCTCCATTCGTAGTCTTAAATAATCCTTCACCGCCTGAAACGTATCCGGTGTTTACATCTAAGAAATATAATGATATTACACGGTTTCCAATCGGGAAATTTTGGCTCTGGTTAAACCAGCTTAAACCTGCATTCGTTGTTTTGATGAATGTGTATTGCGTTGGTAATGATTGGAAACCTCCTGCCCAGCCGGTTTGAGAATTTACAAATTGTATTTTGCTAAGATTAACAGTAGTCCCGCTGTTTAAAGGAAACCACCCGGTCTGCGAAAAAACTTCACAAAAAATAAAAAATAAAAAATAAAAAATAAATAAGATCCTCTTCATAAATTAATAATTTTATTTTAATAAAATAAATCTCTTTGTCTCTGAAAAGTTTTTAAACCCCTCGTTACCAAGGTCCACCTTGGGAACGTAAATGTTATTTCAACAAAACTAATTTTTTTGTTTCTTTAAAATCTCCTGTGGATAATGTGTAAAAATATATTCCCGATGTCAGCCTGCTGCCGTCAAATGTTACTTCATACGTCCCGGGAGATTTTTTTTCGTTGACCAGTGTTTCAATTTCTTTACCAAGAATATCATAAACCTTCAACGTCACAAATCTTGAATCTTTAATCTGGAATCTTATAATCGTTGTCGGATTAAACGGATTCGGATAATTCTGATATAATTTAAATTTATCCGGAACAGAACTGCTGATTGGTTTTATTCCCACCGTGTTCGTATCTCCATATTTCACCCCGTTTACAAACGCACCGATTAAAGTATAAGTCGTCGTCGAGGTCATATCCGGACCTAAATCATAATAAAAGTATATATATTGCGTAACGCCAATATCTTTTACAAAAAAGGTTTCGAAACTACAGCCATTCGTACCACCCCAGTTAATATGAAATCTTTTCACTCTTGATTGTAAACCAAAAACAGTTGTATCTTTTATGGCAATGCAATGCTTTTGAATGTTATATTGTCCGCATTGTCCTCCGCATGTTTCATTTAAAACCGCAGTTAGTTTATATAATCGATTTTCGTAGTTACAGGCGGAATCATAGGAATTGTATCCCATACAATAACCGCTGTCTGCATCATAACGTAAATAGTGGAGTGTATTATCTCCCAAAAATGTGTTCATATGATAAAAAAGATTTCCGTTTAACCTTACAGTATCGGTTATCCTTGTAACGTAGTAACCCGAATCATAAGTGTATGCATTTGGATAATACCATATTACTTTATTATATTTATAATAAAATTTATTTCCGATTTTCAACGGAAAATATCTTGCGGAATCCCCATATGAATTTGGGGACGGGTAAGCGTGCTCTTTAATATTTGTATCGAATCCATTATCCCCGGAATGCGCAAACCAATGTGCGGATGAAGTATAAGCAATTAATAATGAACCCAATAAAATAAAAACAAAAATTATTTTTTTCATATAATTGTAATTTTATTTTATTAATAATGCTTTCATTGTTTCTTTAAATTCTCCTGCTGTTATCGTATAAAAATAAACTCCCGATGCCAGCCTGCTTCCGTCAAATTTAACTTCGTATGTCCCGGTTTTCAAATTTTCATTTACTAACATTTCTATTTCTTTCCCGAGTATATCGAATATTTTTAAGGTTACAACACCATTTTCTATTTTCCATTTTCCATTTTCTGAGTTTGGTATTTCAAACTTGATTGTAGTGGACGGATTAAACGGATTCGGNNGGATTCGGATAATTCTGATACAATAAATAATTCGTTGAAAAGTTATTGTTTATTTTTGAAATAAACGAAGAACTACCATTTGTAGTTTTATACACTTCGGTCCAACCTCCTGAAATCCAGCCTGTATTATTATTTATGAAATAAATTGAAAACAAATCACACCACAATCTATTCCCGTTAAGTCTGTAAACATCCCAATTGGAAAAATTATTGGTCATTTTTATTACAATAGGATAAGAAGCATTGTCTCTTCCAACCGCCCATAAAATATTATTTAAATAATAGTAATTAGATATTCCTGCGGCATTACTGCCTGTATAAATACTATCCCAATTAACACCTCCGTTAAAAGTCCGATGAATATAATTGATATTTACATTCGCATTGTTGTTTATCGAAACAAATCCTGTGTTTTGATTAATGAAAAAACCGTTTCCATAATTCACAATACCGGGAACATTTATCTCCTGCCAACCGGCTCCTCCATTCGAAGATTTTAAAAGCTTGGTTAAGTTACACGCCCAAAAATTATTAAAATCACATATTATAATATTATAACTATCATCCAGAGAATCTAATGTCCAATTCAAGCCAAGGTTAGTGCTCCTTAAAATTACACTTTTGTTTACAAGTGGTCTGCTTAAATAGCCAAACAAAATTAAATTGGATGGACTAAAATATTTTATTTGCTTTAAAGAAGATATTTTATTTGAAGGATTTGCATAAATCCAGTTTGCTCCTCCATTTGTTGATTTGTATAAATATACAGAGTCGGTAACTCCTTCATAAGATGTGACCCAACCGGTATTATCATTCGCAAATATAATGCTACTTATTTCTCTCGCATTCGGGACATTATAAGTTTTCCAATTATATCCGCCATCGGTTGATTTTATTACGTCAAAAAATAATGTTCCCCACCCAATGTTTTCGTTAAGAAAAAAGATATTGCTGATGCTTTCCGAAAGCGGGATTAAATTATAAGAAACCGTATCCCAGACAGAACCGCTGCCGGAAGATTTAAAAATTTCATATTGTTTAATGCCCCAAAGGTTATTATTATCTGCGGCTTTAAAATACATCGGACTAAAATTGCTGCCACTCCAGCTATTTCCGGCATTCGTTGTTTTGTATATTATGTTATTTCCCGATACCCACCCTGTATTTTGATTTATAAAATCTATATCAAAAAATCCTGATACGGAATCAATGTATTGTTTATTCCAGTTCGTACCGCCATTGGTGGTTTTTAAGAAAAATCCCCTGCGATACGCCGGTGATCCATTTCCTCCTGCTACGTATCCTGTATTTTCATTAAAAAATTTAACTTTTGATAACATAACCGCATTGTATTGCTGTGTCCAGTTTGTTCCGCCGTTTGTAGTTTTATATAAATTTCCATACGAATA
>PNBM01000368.1 GCA_003135995.1 Ignavibacteriota bacterium
AAACGACTATCCGGCCGAAGAAGGAGGCGCTGTGTCATCTATCCAAGTCAGAAATCCCGATGAGACGAAACTTGCGATTAAAACCATCATTGCTTGTTTGGGTCTCAATCAGTAAAAATGACCGGATAAAAAATTTACGATAGGTCTTAAAGATTAATATGTTTGAAACAAACAGATAAGTTAACTATGGAGAATAAAAATCACGAACCGAATAAAATATTTTAATTTTCAGATAATTTTAATCGCTTTACATATTTACCTATTGTTAATCCCTGTACTAATATAGAAAATATTACAATAATATATGTAATCGTTACGAATAATCCACTTTGCATAGTTTGGGTTAATGATAAGGCAAGTGCCACAGATATGCCGCCTCTTAATCCTCCCCAGGTCAATACCCATATTGTATTTTTAGGAAAGGTTCTTTTAAATTTCATCATCAATATTGAAATACCTAAAGAAAGATATCTTGATAATAACACCAGTATAATCGAGATTAACCCAATCTCGATATAATTAATATCTTTTTTAATGATTAATATTTCAAACCCGATTAAAATGAATAATATAGCATTCAATATTTCATCTATTAATTCCCAAAACTTGTCAAGGTATTCTCTTGTGGTTTCAGACATAGCATATTTTTTCCCTCTGTTACCGATTATTATTCCCGCAACAACCATAGCAAGGGGACCCGAAATGTGTAAAAAATACGCTAAGGAATAACCACCCATAACTATTGCAAGAGTAATCATTACTTCTACTTTGTAATTGTCAATAGATTTTAATAACAAGTATCCGGCATATCCAAGAATAAAACCAAAAATGACTCCGCCTCCGGCTTCACGCATAAATAAAATAAAAATGTCAAAAATATTAAACTCTTGTAATCCCGATTTTATAATTTCATAAATAGTAATAAAAATTACAACAGCTACTCCATCATTAAATAAAGACTCTCCCGTGATTTTCATTTCCAGTGATTTTGAGATATTAGCGCCTTTAAGAATTCCTAATACGGCTATAGGGTCGGTAGGAGAAATCAACGCTCCGAATAATAAGCAATAAATAAAATTGACATTTAATCCGAATAGTTGTAACAAAAAGAACATAAGAATCCCAATAATAAATGTAGATAACAAAACTCCGAATGTGGAAAATATAATAACCGGTATTTTTTCTTTATCAAGTACTTTAATATCAATATGAATTGCCCCGGCAAATAGCATAAAACTGAGCATTATACGTAGTAATATATCCGGAAAATCCAATTTAGTAATGGCATCAACAGTAGTTTGCAGATAACCTGTGTCAAAAAAACTCAGACCTACAATTCCAAATGAGGTCAATAATGAAATAACCATTATACCTATTGTGGCAGGTAGTTTCAGAAATTTATAATTTAAATATCCAAATATAGCGGAAAGCACAATTAATATTGTAAATGCATCGTATAGGTTCATCGTTTATTATTTATAAAAAAATACTTTATGTGTAATAGAATTAATAAAAAATGTTAATAATATTTATTTTTATTTATTTCTAAAAAATTAAAAAGTCACCTTCATTCAAAAGAGAAAGAAATAATAACATATAATCTCTTATATGTCGTGTGATGAGAAAGTTTTCTTTGATATGATTTTTCCCATTCTATAAGAATAATCTTCCACTTTCTGTTTATCGAGTTCCGGCAACCATAATGTGTATCGATCATATCCGGTTGGTTGTTATAAGTGATTTTCTACATAAGATCTGGCCTAACAACAATACTGGAAGATTGTATTCCAAAATGAATTTAAATGTATTATTTTTCATCTGTCATTTCCTTTATAAGATTTCTAACATCAGAATAATTAAAAAGATTAAATCTTGCGAATGATTTAGATATTCCGACTTTTATTGTATATGCTTTTTCGGAAAGTACCTTAAACATATCTTCATCAGTCCGGTCATCACCTATTGAGAGAACGAAATCATAGTTTTTTTCCGGTTGAAAATCCAAAATTGCAGTTCCTTTGTTAATATTTGCACTTTTTATTTCAATAACTTTACTACCCTGCAAAACCTGTATGTCCATATTTGCAGTAAGATTGTACAGGTTATCTATCAAATCATTTGTCACGATGTTTGCATGAAAAGCGTCAGCCTTTCTGTAATGCCAGGTTAGCGAATAACTTTTTTCTTCTATAAAAGAACCAGGAAGTAAATCCGTATATTTCAATAAAACAGGTTTTAATTTATTTTTCCATTTATTATCCACTCTTTTTAAAAGTTTCCAATTCTTACCCCTTTTTCTTACCCATACTCCATGTTCTGCAATTAAACTTGTCCTGATTTTCCAAAACCATTCTTCCATAAAATTTTTTTCTCTGCCGCTGATCAGGACTAAATATACTCCGCTTACAAGAGTTAATTTATCGAGTAAATTTAAAAGCTCCGGGTCAGGTTCTGCCTTTTTAGGTTCGTCGGAGAAAGGAACCAAAGTTCCATCATAATCCAGAAAAATTATTTTTTTTCTTGCTTTACGAAAATCTTTCATAAATTTATTTTTAATCGTAACATCAAATAATTTTCTGTTAAAAAATGTTTGTTTGCTTTTAATATACATTAGCGAGATAATAAAATTATCTGCCCAATTTACTACAGTATTACTTTTAAGTCTTCCTTTCAGAATCTTGTTAATTTTAATTTGTTCGTTTTCTTGCATTTCAAGAGCTGTTTTTATTGATGCTGCGATATCTTCGATATGATTCGGATTTATCATTAAAGTTTCAATCAATTCCTTAGCTGCACCTGCCATTTCACTTAAAATAAGTACTCCCGTGTCAGTNNTTCATACCGTCCCTTAATGGAGTAATCAGGGCTATATCACTTATATTATAAAGAGCCGACAATTCTTTAAGATTACAATATTTATACTGATAAATAACAGGCATCCATGAATCAGTTCCGTATGTTCCATTTGTTGTACCAATAATTTCATCTATTTCTTCTTTCATTTGTGAATATTTATCAACTCCGATTCTTGAAGGAACGACAACTGCAAGCAATATAACTTTACCTTTCCATTCGGGATTTTGTTCTAAAAAAAGTTGAAATCCCTGCAAGCGGTTTAATATTCCCTTTGTATAATCTAGCCTGTCAATTGAAAGAATAATTTTTTGTTTTTGAAATTTATTCCTTAATGTTTTAATTTCGTTAATTACATCTGTGCTTTTTGAAAGATTTTCGAACCCCTGATAATCGATTCCCATCGGAAAAGTATCTGCTTTAATTATCCGTTCGCTTGTTTGAATCTCTCCGAGGTTATTATCAAGTCCTAATATCCTTGATACGCAACCGAAAAAATATTTTGTGTAATCATATGTATGAAATCCAATCATATCCGAACCAAGCAATCCATTAAGAATTTCCTTACTCCAAACTGAAGGAAGTAAGCGGAACGTTTCAAAATGGGGGAATGGAATATGAAGGAAAAAACCAATTTTTAAATCCGGTTTTCTATCACGTAATAGTTTTGGAAGTAACATTAAATGATAATCATGAATCCAAATAATATCATTTTCATCAATGTTATCTAAAACAACTTCGCAAAATTTAGAATTAACAAGTTTATAATTTTCCCACATATCATTATCATATGTGGTATAAATGTGAAAGCTATGAAAGAGCGGCCATAAAGTTTTATTGCAGAAACCATTATAAAATCTATCCATTGTTTTTTCTTCAATAAAGACAGGGGATAGATTTAATGGTTTCATTTTATTACGTAAATATTCCTGATCTTTATCCTGAACGGCTATGCCGGGCCAACCTATCCAGTAGTATTGCGATTTATTTAATGAAGATGTATTCATCGAAGATAAATATGCACTAATTCCGGAAACCAATCCTCCCATGCTTTCTTCGAATGAATATTTGCCGTTTTTATATTCGACGGTAACAGGTAATCTATTGGATATTACTATAAGTTTCATATCATTATCCTTTCATAAGTAAAATCAAAGACTATCGAAAAAACTTTCAGCAGATGTTTTAAAAATTAGTATAATTCTATTAAATATATTTATTAAAAATTTATATTTCTAAGTTAACGATCCCCAAAATCCTTTCGGGTGTTCAGTTTCTCAAGCAGTTCCTCAGAGACGAACTTTTTCGCTTCTTCAGCATTTTTTAACTTGTTATACTTTTCGTTTTCCATTGTTTAATTGTTCGAATAATTGAATCTATGATTTAACAATTTACGTTTGCTTTTCTCTTAGTTCTCTCAATAATATTAGTGCAGCCATAGGTGAATAGAATTTGGAATCAGCTTTTATTAATGTGGATATTAATTTCTTAAGTCTTGGGGAAGAATATTTTTTAGAAAATTCTTTTAGTACATGATGTGCCCCTTTCCTGACATATAATGAATCTATGTTTGAAATTAATCCTTCCAGTATCGTTAATACTCCCGATTTACCGAGGGATATCAAACCTTCAGCACCAAGCCATCTAATACCGGGATCTTCATCTTTAATTGCAAGTAAAAACAGAGAACCGGAATGCGGATCACTTATCTCAACAAGAGTTTTTACTGCTTCCCATCTGATGAGTTTTTTCTTATTTACCAAAAGCTCCGAAAGTTGATATACTGCTTTATGACCGAATAATTTCAGAGACTCTCGGGCATTAATCCGTATTTTCCTGTTNNTTGTTGCTTAGCTGGCTAATAAGGGATTTTATCTTTGTGTCTTCGCGTTTATTTGCAGATATTATAGAGCTCATTTATTCTTTATAATAATTTAGAAAAGTAAATTTATTTTGTCAGGAAACAGAAAATTGGAAACTTCTTCTCCTTTTAAGTTCTTTTAAGAATCTTTCTTTGATTTTCAATTGTTTAATATATTTTTAATCAACATATAGCGGTTACTTTAATAATAACATATATTAATGCATATAGGTTTTCTTTTTCTCAGAAGCAGTTATATATTTGGGGCGTTAGAAAGAAAGATTCTTGAAATTTATTTTTATGTGAGCGTCAGAATGATAGGTTATTCCTCATAAAATCATAATTCAAAAATCCCCAACTTTTATTTATTTTGTTTAATATGAGTTGAGCATTTTTTCTTCTGAATCTTAAGATAAAAAACATTTTTAATAATTAAAGGAAAGGAGAAAATTTAATTGAAGGTCAACTTTTTATTATTTTAAATTTACTATAATAACAGAGTCGGCTTTTGTCTTTTCTTTTATATAACTATAGATATTTTGAGAATATGAATTTATCTTTGAACTTGAAATTTTCTTATTCCAGTTCAGAGTTATAATCGGAATATTTCTGTTTAAAGTTGAATCTTTTTCCTGTGAAGTGTTTAAATAATTTTCTGCAAATCCCACGTCCGATAATTCCGGATAAAATATTTTTAAGTCTTTAGAAATATTAATCAGCAACAATGAATCATTTGCTGATATCTTTTCTTTAATTTCCTTCTCTTGCATTTCATTTGATTTCTGTATAAGCTTGACTGTAGAGAGCATATCTGTTTTCAACTCGTTCTTAAGGTAAACAAGACCTTTTTCATCACTCATTTGCGTCAGGTTAATTTTAGATTTATTTTCAACAATTTCTTTAAGAAGATTATTCAGAGTATCTAATCTGCCTTTAGATATTTTATCCCCAACAACATAAATATTAAGTTCAGACTGATCACCGGGTAATGCAAGGTACTTCCATTCTATGACTTTTGTGTTTTCCGTTTGAACTGTTTGATTTACGAATTTTTCGATATTCTTATTTATTCTTACGTCTTTTATCACGTAATAAAAAATAAAGAAGCTGGGAACGGCAACAAGAAAAACAAAAAAGCTGATGATAATTTTCGCCCGAATATTTCTTTTTCTGTCGAGGTAAATTTTCAGAGGAAATTTTAAGTACTTAACAACTATATAAGACGAAAAAGAGATAAAGACCGCATTAATGAAAAAAAGATAAATTGCACCGATAAAGTAATCAAATCTTCCGGTGGCAAGCCCAAAACCGGCAGTGCAAACAGGAGGCATTAGTGCCGTAGCAATTGCAACACCGGGTAATGCTGCTGCAATTTTAGACCTGCTGATAGCTACTATTCCGGCAATACCACCAAAAAAAGCGATAATAATATCAAGTGCAGTTGGTTTTATTCTTGATAATAATTCGGCCGTCGGATTTCCGAAAGGTGTGACTAAAAAATAAATAAAGCTAACCAACAAACTTATCACTATGGATAAAAAAAATGCACGTAAGGATATAATAAAATTCTCTCTGTCATGAATTCCTAAAGACAACCCAATACCAAGAATCGGAGACATAAGCGGTGAAATAAGCATAGCTCCGATTATTACAGCAGGAGAACTGACATCTAATCCGACCGAAGCAATTAATGCAGAACAAACAAGATAAACGATATTAGAGCCTCTTAAATAGACATCCGAATTTATTTGTTCTATTGCAGCGGTTTTATTTGAATCGGACTCAATATCAAAAATTTTAACAATCTTTTTATAAATATCTTGTAACATAATAATCGTGTTAACATCTAATACAATAATTAAAAGAAAATATAATAAAGAACAACTATATTCGACTCAATTATAATTATTTGACAAATTAATAATTCTTTTAAGGGAATCTTTAAATTATTAAAATAACAAATATATTTATGGATATATAATTTTAATTTAGCTGTTTTTGAGAATATTTACATTCCTTTGTAATCCGGCGATATTTATCCTGTCGTCTTTTCTAAAAATAAAGTCAGACTTAGGGAAAGCTATAAACTTTTCTTTTGAATGTTCGAAAGTTTTTGTTGCCAATATATCAACTGCATATTTTTGTCTTATATCCAATTCGGAAATCTTTTTACCTATAAAAAAATCGGGAATTTTAATTTCTGCAACAGTATATCCCATTTGCAATGTAACCTGGCTTTCGGAATCCTTTAATAAAATACTGCTTGAAAGTTTTGATACAAAATCAAGCCTCTCAATTTCTTTTAAATAAAGTGAGTGTAGNNAGTCATATTATTTACTACGGGTAATCCCTCTAAATCAAATTTTCTGATTTTTTCGAGAGCGTGATGACAATTTTGTTCTGGTGTTAGAGGTACAACATTTGAATTCATAATATCCTTTGCGATAAGGAAAATGTTGTAGTGTTCTTTGTTTTTCAATATATAAAACAAATCCGTAAGAGCTATGACTCCTTTAAGTTTCTGCTCATTGCTGATAACAGGAATTACCGGATTCTCGAATCGAATAGCTTTGTCCAAAATATCTTCAACGCTTTGTTTTTCCGTAATTGCTGAATCTGTTCCGGGTTGCATTGCATCTCTAACCTGAAATGACTGGATAATATTAGGNNTGAAATGTAAGTGCTGATAACGCATACTATCACGAGAGGCAAAATAATGTGATAATCGGCGGTCATTTCAAAAACAATAATAATGGCAGTGATGGTTGCCCTTGTTGAACCAGCGACGAGACCCGCCATTGCAACTAAAGCGTATGCTCCCGGTCCTGCCGTTATTTCCGGAAAAAAATAATGAATAATTCCGCCGAACAAACTTCCGAGCATTGCCCCCATAAAAAGTGACGGGGCAAAAATTCCACCTGAGGATCCTGAACCTAGCGTGACAGAAGTTGAAAGTATTTTAACAAATATTAGAATGAGAGATGTAGTAAGAATAATTTTACCCTGTAGTGCAAGACTTATTGACTCATATCCCATGCCAAGGCTATGCGGAAAAAATATTGCAATAGCTCCGGNNGAAACGGTTTGAGGTATCCTGGAATTTTCAATTTTTCGTCAAACAAATTTTCAGAAAAATATAATGCTTTAATGAAAACGTATGATACAAAACCGGACAGAAAACCAAGTAATACATAAAATAAAAGTTCGTATGGTGTTTGCATCGAATAAGTAGGAACCGAAAAAGCTGCAAAGTTACCTTCAATATTTCTTGAAATAGATGTAGAAATCACAGAAGAAATTGCTATTGGAATAAGTTTGTCAGCAGAAAAATCCATTAAAAGCAATTCGAGTGCGAAAAGAATACCGGCTACTGGTGCATTAAAAGCAGCTGCGATACCTGCAGCAGCTCCGCATCCTACGAGTGTTTTAAGTCTCCGCGGAGACAATTTTAAAAATTGTCCCAGAGTAGAACCGATACTCGCACCTATCTGAATTATCGGACCTTCTCTGCCTGCTGAACCTCCTGTTCACATTGTTATAGAAGAAGCAATAGCTTTAATTAAAGCAACCCGCGGTCGGATTCTACCCCCTTTTTGAATCATAGCGGCCATAACTTCCGGAACACCGTGTCCTTTGGCTTCAGGAGCAAAAAAGTATATCAGCGGGCCAACTATTAATCCTCCAATTGCCGGAACAAGGATTAGTATATACCAGGGAAGATTAATAATGTTTTCCAATAATCCGTTATCACCGGGAAATGATATACTTGAAATTTTATTAATTAATATTCTTATACCAACTGCAGCAAATCCGGCTAACGTACCTATGATAATTGATAAAATTATCATCATTAAATGTTCAGTTTGCTGGAAATGTCTATTTAATTCCCGAAACTTAATCAATGTAATATATAATAAATTTATGTTAAACAAAAAAAATTATTAAGATTGTGACAATTAATAAAGGCAAAAACAATCCTAAATTAACAGATATTAAAAATCTGACAAAAATTAAAAAAAGATTATTCGAATGAATGATGAATTAATTGAAAGATAAATTATTTCATTACCCTTATGGGTTGTTTATCATCACACATCAAATCAAGTCGCAACGTTCGTATTAGGATAATGGAAGAGATTGATAATATTTGGCGGGCGGGTATTGTTATGAGACATTCGATGAAATTTAAAGAATAAAAATCGATAAGTTGATATTTCTACAATTGCAAAGTTTGTTAGCATTTTGTGAGTAAATCTCGTGCAATCTGAGGTAATCTGGTGCAATCTGAGGTAATCTGAGG
>PNBM01000341.1 GCA_003135995.1 Ignavibacteriota bacterium
ATCTTTGAATAGAAATAATATCCCTGTGAGGGGTCTGCATCTAACAAATTCTGAAGCCAGCTATCATAACTAATTGAGTCTGTTTTATAAGACAAAATACCGTTTAATGAATCATAATCGTTACTAAGAAGTGTAGTGGGGTGATAAGAAATCCTCGATAACCACTGTGCTTTTGTCCATCCTTCAAATGGATACCAGCCTGTGACCATTGTCCTGAGTCCGCAGGTATCAAATAATATTGTTTTCAGTTGTTCCGCAGTCAATAAATGTCCCCAAAAATTAGGTAGTTGCTCGTTTAATTGTAAATAATTAAGCCAAATCATTAGCCCGTTGCTATTTGCGGGTGATGAATTATCCATAATCTGCTTGTTGAGTGCCGCTATGCATGGAAAATGGCTCAGTTGGCATTCCTCGAAATAAAAATAATTTGGAATCTGCTTGTTGTTATTCGCCCAGCCGATTTCGGCGTTAACTTTATCAGTTATCCAACTTTCTTTTAAAGTTAAAAACCTATGTGCCGGTACATTTTCCAATCTCACTCTATCGAACCAGGCATCGCACTTTCCCGCCCAATAGATTTTTATATCCATTTTGCATGGATGACCTGACCAATCGTATGTCCAGCTCATACTATCGGGAACAAAATTTGCGTTAATAGTGGCGATGTCGAGAAATAAGTTATCCTGACCATAATAATAATAAAATGTATCTAAATAATTTCCATGATAATCACCTAAATTATATTTAAAATTTTCAACAAGTATTCCTATATCTTTAACAACATTTCCATTCCATCCTGTAATTTTTATTCTACAAACAGTATCATTCAGATGATTTAAATCTGCCGCATAAGCTGAATCAATCCTTATCCTCGGCATTACATACCATTTCCAGGAATTATCTGCGTTCCAGTAGTTTGCAGCTCTGCCTAAAGATAAATTTCTGTTAGCTATCAATCCCGAATCTATCCAGCAGGCATTTGTGCCAAGATGATTAATATCACTTTTACAATGTTTTACTTTTCCGTCGGCTCCATACCTGATATCAGTATCATCAACTATTATAGTATCGTAATTTAATGAATGATTGTATCCCCAATAACAGTAAGGAACTGGTCCTGAAGCAGTCTCGCACTGGTAATCGGTTCTCTGACCCGCAACAATGTATTCGACTATCGGTCTATCGAAATACGTTCTTAAATTATGATTATCATTATTACCGACCCTGCTTATTACACTATCTTCATACTGTGTAATAGGGGCGAGATAATTATCTCTTCCATCGTGATTCCAACCGGTATCAAGCGAAGTATACTGATGCCAGATATTGAAGCCGAGAGAGTCGTGAATGTAATTATATAATGAAAAATTACCACAATTAAATGCTCCAATTTGGAATTGTGTATCCGGCACGGTTGCTGTAACTATGTTTGCTCTATTATTTATTTCTGCAGACGGCTGTGAAAAATATGAAACTAACAAAAGTGCAACACAACCCGAAAAAACCGCTAATTTGTAAACTAATTTTTTCATAATTTTTTATTAAAATTTAGAAAAATATTATTTCCCTTGCTCTTTTCTTTTATTTATTTTTTATTTTTTATTTTTTATTATTTAAGCAAGATTGCTTTCTTCGTATCCACTTTCAAACCATCTATATAAAGTGAATAAAAATAAATCCCGCTCGGTAACTCTCCCGCATCAAATTTAGCGCTATACTCTCCTGAATACAATTTTTCATTTATTAATACTTTTACTAATTTTCCGGTTATATCAAATATTTTAATTTCTACAAATCCGTGTTTTAACATTTGAAATTTAATATTTGTAATTGGATTGAACGGATTAGGGTAGTTCTGAAATAAAATACAATCTTTAGGAATTGAAGTTATTTTATTGTTTCTAACTAATGTAAAAAATGATGTATCATTACCACCTACTTTAGTATGTATCTCGAAAGATGAAGTATTCGAATATGACCAACCGATTTTACTGTTTATAAAATTTATATAATTATATATATATACAGGATATAAGGAATCAGGTATTTGATAACTCCAATTAATACCGCCATTGGTTGTTTTATATATTGGTGCAGATGGAAAATATGCTGCTCCTACCATCCAAACAGTATCTTTATTTACGATATTTAAATTTGTTCCTGTAAATGTATGACTAATATTTGGCAATTGTTGGGGAGTCCAATTTAATCCTCCATTTGTCGTAACTTCCAAAATATTTGTTCCATAAGTTTTCCATCCTTTTGATGTATCAAAAAACTTAATATCTTGATACGATTCTCCCGGAATCACAAACCAATTCACACCACCGTTGGTTGTTTTCCACATTTGACCCCCTAAACAAAATCCCATATCTTTATTGAACATATAAATTGTAGATGGTTGTCCCGAACCACTGGTCGGTCCGAGCGGAGACCAATTCAAACCGCCGTTCGTCGTGCGGTAAACACCACCTCCAATTATATCGCTACTAACCAACAAAATTGTATCGAGATTAATCAATGCCATGTCGTCTGCTCCCCATGGAACATTTGCAAAATCAACCCAACTTAATCCAGAATTCGTTGTTTTATAAAAATCATAATAATTAGTTGATGCATAACCTATATTAGAATCAGCAAATTGAATTTTTGTAAAATGAACTGTTGAAGCAGTAGGGACATAAGTATAAATAATATTCCAGTTATCACCGCCATTAGTTGTTTTAAGTATAAAAGCCTGAACAGATGAATTTGTACTTGTCAAAGCATATCCTGTTAAACTATCCAAAAAAGTCAAACTTGTAATTGTGCTTCCGTTCATATTCGGGAAAAACTGCTGGTACCATCCGCCACTCATTCTGCTGTCCCGAAATCCAAACGACGCAAAAAACAAAAGCAGGCAAAGCACAATCAACACATCCAGCAAATTCGAAAAAATATTCTGAGGTTTCATTTTATCCTCCTGATGATAAGTAAATGAAATGAATATTGGTAGAAAAGATTATAAAAATTCATTATATATCTTATTAATAAAAGATTTCAGAGCAAATCTATTATGAATTGAAAGCAATAACTGAAATAATGTAATATTATTTAATTCAAAAAGCAACTTATTTGATTAAAATCATCCTTTTTGTATCCGTAAACTCCCCTGCCGTTAGTTTATAAAAATATATTCCGCTTGGAAGTTGGTAATTGGAAAACCGGTCAATGGAAAACGGTACTTCATACGTTCCGGGTTGTAGATTCTCGTTAACCAAAGTTGCTATTTCTTTTCCGAGGATGTTAAAAACTTTGAGAACAATCATCCCCCCTTGCCCCCCTTCAAAGGGGGGAATACTGAACTTAATCTTTGTCGTCGGATTAAATGGATTCGGGTAATTTTGTGACAATTCAAATTTATCCGGTACAGTATTTCCGATTTTTTTAATATCACCTATTATTACGAGTAATTTCCGGGCGTACAAATTTGTATATGTTAAACTATCTTTATTAAACACAACCCATATAATTGCATTGTAACCACTCTTAACACCAAGATTCATAGCTGCTTTCACACTTTTACTTGTATCTCCTATTGTAGTACTATCCTTAGAATAGTTACTGAAAAGACTGCCACCAAATATAATTTTCGTACTATCGTTTGATTTTCTTACATAAGAATAAGCGTGCGTGTATGGTGCATCTGTAATAATAGGATAAAAGAATGAAGAAAAATTATAAACATTATAAATATTTGATTTCACGACCGAATCCTGAATTTTAGAACCGCTATAAGGTATATCAGTACAATAAATATTCCATTTCCCGTTCCTGTTCGATTCGAAAACGGAACTTATATCGTTATAGTTATAGGTTATAAATAAGGAATTCCTGTTATTACCTGCAAAAGCCAACGTATCCGGACTTTGCCAGGTCGGAAGAGCAGAAGAAGTCATAAAATATATTGCAAAGTTATTATCGGGTTTTCTTCTTTCATACGTTACATATTTTTTATTATTGGAATTATTCATAATCAGATTCGGATTCCTGCAAACAGAAGTATCACTTGAAGTAAGCACCGTATCATAAGTTATAGTCTGGGACTGAGCGTTTAATTCTTTATAGACAATCTTATTATTTCTCATATAAGCCAAAGCGAAGCTTGTGCCGCTTAGATAAATGCATTTTGGTGCGGATTTATCGTACGAAGTTATGTCAATCGGAAAAACACTACTCCAACTTAACGAAGATGCTAAAGAATAATATCTCGCATAAATATCCCATCTTCCATTTTTATTTGTTTCCCAAACTATGAGAGCATTATTTATCACTCCGGGACTAACACAATCGTAACACAGAGCCGGATTGCGATTCATAAATCCATCATTAATAATAGTTGTAAGAGTATCGGTTNNCGGAATGTCTTTCAAATGCGAGGAATTCCCAGTTTGCTAAATTCATCGAGTAACTCGTTGATTTTGTTCCGAAGGTCGGATTTACATCTATGTACCCGTGTGTAACATTTCTGACAGGCTGCCAGACCTGAGTCTGTGAAAAAACATAGCTAATATTAAAAAATATTAAACAAAAAATTACGAAGTAAAATAATTTATTTTTCATTATTTAGTTTTTTAAAATTATAAAAATTAAGATTTATTAATTTATAGAATAATTATTATTATCCCGATCATTTTAA
>PNBM01000041.1 GCA_003135995.1 Ignavibacteriota bacterium
AACTTTATGAACTTTATAAACTTAAGCTATCGGCGCAAATTTCGCCGTGAAATGTTTGAGGAATTTCGGTGATTCCGTTATTTTGATTCCTTTTATTTTCTTCTTATAATCATTGATTTCCCACATTATTTCGGCGACATAATCTATATGACTTTGTGTATAAACCCTTCTTGGAATGGCAAATCTCACAAGCTCCATATCCGCAGGTGTCATTTTTCCGTTTTTATCAAATTTGCCGAACATAACGCTTCCGATTTCGACAGTTCTGATTCCTCCTGCTCTGAAAAGTTCAACTACCAGTGCCTGTCCCGGATATTGTTCAGGAGGTATGTGCGGCAGAAATCCTTTTGCATCGAGATAAATTGCGTGTCCGCCGACAGGTTGTATAATAGGAATATTTTTACTTAATAATTTTTCACCCAGATATTTTGTTGATGCTATTCTATAATGCAAATAATTTTCGTCTATGACTTCTTCCAGGCCCTGTGCTATCGCTTCGAGGTCTCTTCCTGCCAATCCGCCATAGGTTTCGAATCCTTCGGTGATGATTATCAGATTTTTACATTGTTCGTACCACTCATCATTATTCATTGCTATAAATCCGCCGATGTTAGCAAATGCATCTTTCTTAGCACTCATAGTACAGCCATCCGTATACGAAAACATTTCATTACAAATTTCAAGTATGGATTTTTTTTCGTAACCTTTCTCTCTGATTTTTATGAAATATGCATTCTCTGCAAAACGGCAGGCATCGAGGAAAAACGGAATTTTATATTTTTTACAGATTTTGCTTGTCTCCCTGATATTCTGCATGGATACCGGTTGTCCGCCGCCCGCATTATTTGTTATGGTTAACATGCAAACGGGAATATTTTTTGCCCCGACTTTTTTAATAAACTCTTCAAGTTTTTTTGTATCCATATTTCCCTTGAACGGATGTAAAACCGACGGATGTTTCCCTTCCTCGATAACAAGGTCTTCAGCAATACCGCCGTTAAATTCTATATTAGCCCTTGTCGTGTCAAAATGATTATTGTTCGGAATATATTTTCCTTTTCCTGCGTTGATAAATCTTCCGTCATCATCGATTTCACTTAACAGCTTCGTAAATAAAATTCTTTCCGCTGCTCTGCCCTGATGTACCGGAATTATGTGTTTGAAACCGAAGATTTTTTTTGTTTGTGCTTCGAATCTGAAATAACTTTTCGAACCCGCATAAGATTCATCGCCGTCCATAATCCCTGCCCACTGTTTAGCGCTCATAGCTGATGTTCCGCTGTCCGTTAACAAATCAATCAGGACATCCTCTGCCGGAATCCGGAATGGATTATAATATGCTCTTTTCAGAATTTTTTCTCTTTCGTCTTTTGTAGTTGTCTTTACATATTCTACAGATTTAATTTTAAATGGTTCTATAATGGTTTTCATCTCGTTTTATTTTAGTTTATTTGCAATTAAAAATTCGATACAACATTAAGCGATGTATCGAATAACATTCAATGTATATAATCTACATTTATTATCAAACAGTTATTTTTTTGATTATATCTTAATTAAAATATTTATACCCTTTAAATAAATTTATGTCTCTATTTTCCGGAAACCTCTGCCTTTTTTAAAGTCGATATTCCGAAGATTGAATACAAAGGACATTTACCTGTAACCGCTGCAAAAATCGGTAATATACCGACTAATCCCCACCAGCTTTCAAAAAAGAAACCTAAAACGACTATTATTGCCAAACCAATAATAATCCTTATTATTCTATCTACTGTTCCTAAATTACATTCCATAATTTTAACCCTCCTGATTTTAAAATTATTTAATGTGTAAATTAAATTGATGCTATATCGTTATTTAAGTTTTTTATTTCTTTATCTTACCGAAATATATTTTCGTTTCGTATTCCATTTTAACATACCCCCCGGCATTATGTTTATCAAAAAGCTTTTTCAAATCGGTCATCATATTTTTATTATCCATGGGTAAATATGATGAAGATAGCAGTCTGCCCTTTAACCCGGTAAAATCAAAAATCTGATAATTATCAAAACTTGCAAACTTAAAATTTTTAACTCCGTATAATTTATTGAAATCCTTATTAACGAGATTTTCGTGTTTTACTTCATCAAAATCAGTACCGAATTTTATCAATAATTTTTCATATCCTGTCATAAATGGTGAAGCGTCCTTAACCCTTTCATTCCAGACGAGCACAACATATCCGTCGGGTTTTAGAATTCTGATGAACTCTTTTTTTGCTTCAGCATTATTAAACCAGTGAAATGCCTGTCCGGATGTAATCATATCGACGCTCTCATCCGCGAGTGTTGTATTCTCCGCTGTTCCTTTTATGCTTACGAAGTTAATAAAATCTTTAAGCAATACTTCGTCCGCCATTCTCATTTCATCGTTCGGCTCTACACCGTAAACAAGATTGTCATTTCCCAGAAATAATTTCGAGAGCAATCCCGTTCCCGACCCTATATCTGCAATATCTTTTTGAGGCTCGAAACCGATTTCGTTTTCAAGAAGTCTTAATATAGATGCGGGATATCCGGGTCTGTATTTTGCATAATTCGAAACTCTGTTTGAAAATCTTGTTATCGATTTCATACAATTAAAATTTTTCGAGTTTAATTTTATCCGCGCTAACTTCGAGCCCGAGTAAAATTTGCTCCATTGCATCGACCATTTGCGGAGGTCCGACAATATAATAAATCGGGGCTTTTACATCGGGAATGTATTTTACAATCATATCCCTGTTGATATAGCCAAATTTATATTTCCAGTTCTTATCATTCACATCATCTATTGTCGGAATGAATTTAAAATCCGGATAATCTTTTGCCCAGATTTCAAATTCATTAAGGAAAGCCATAGATTCGGAATCGGGATTCGAAAAAAACAAATAAGCCTTGTAAGGCAAATTCGATTCAACAATATATTCAACCATACAACGAACGGGCGTTATCCCTATTCCTCCGATTAGAAATACTGCCGGAATTTTAGAATCTTTATGAAGAACGGTATTTCCTCCCGGTTCACCTATTGAAGCCTTTGACCCCATCGGAAGTTCTAAAATATTTTTATTGAATGCGGAATCGAGAGCTCTGGTTGTAAACATCAGATAATCTTTTTGGGGAGAGGAACAAATTGAAAAGAGTCTTGAATTTCCCTCTGCATCATTGTAAACAGGTTCTAAAAGCGTAATCTGTGCATATTGTCCGGGTTCGAATTCGTATCCTGTTCCCGTTTTGTCGAACCACATTGCGAGTGTATTTTTGTTTATCTTCTTTCTATCTTTAAGCCTGATAATTTTTTCCTGCATATGCATTAGATGTTTTTAATAAATATCATGTCAACATAGTAAATTTTTTTGCATACTTAAATTCAGTTTTAAAGTACTTCGTCAATGATAATTAGATGTAACTATTCATATATTTTGAGAATATACTAACTAAAATATTCGAATAAGATTTCCTAAAGATGTAATTTTTGCTGAATTTCTGCTTTTTATTAAAGAGACTTCCCTTATTATAGAATTGATGAAGAATAAAAATTATTTTATTTTATTGTTACCCGAAGATGGGGTTTTAAATAATAAATATTTGAACTATGCGATACGAATTTAAAAGATATATAGAAAAATTTCTTGAATTAGGGCTAACCGAAAGGGAAACAAAAATTTACATAGAACTTCTTTCGAAAAGAAATTTTACAAGTTCGGAATTGCAGAAATCTGCGGGCATTCCCAGAACAAAAATTTACGAAGTCCTGTTAAAATTAATCGACAGGGGCATATGCACTACACGCCAGGCGGGCAAAGTAAAATATTACGAAGCAGTAGAACCCAAAAAAGCCCTGCACAAAATTTTAGAAGACTACAAAAATAATTACCAGGACGAATTAGAAAAGAAAAAAATATTAACCGAAAAACTGGCGGGTGTTTTCAATCCCGTTTACGAAAAAAATAAAAACTTCATCAATCCTATCGAATTCGTTGAAGTAATTAAAGATAAAGACCAGGCTCAGAAAAGAATCCTTCTTGCATTTCAGAATGCGAAAAAGGAAGTTTTATCTTTTGTTAAAGGACCTTACGTTTGTGATACCACTTCACGCGTAAAACAACAGGTTCGTGAAGAAAAAAAGCTGTTGAAGCGCGGCGTGGCGTACAGGAAAATTTATGAATCGGGCGAACTCGAAGGTCAGGAGTGGCTTATAGACCAGTTCAAACCTCTCTCCAAATTGGGAACGAAATTAAGAAGTATAAATGCTGTGCCGATTAAGATGGTTGTTTACGATAACGATATGGTTTTTTTTCCTTTGCAGGATGTAATCAAGAATCCTAACGAACTCACATTGGTAATTTTACAGCATAAAGAAATGGTTTCGGCTTGCAAAATTTTATTTGATCATCTCTGGCATATATCCAAGCCGTTGAAAATATAAATCGTAAAATTCTAAATTCGAAAATTTGTAGAATTCTGCTTTGTGTAACTCAACATTTATGTTGAGCCTTTTCTGTTTTGAATTTTTAAATAAATATCGAAACGAATGTTCCCCTCCCTTTCTGACTTTAAAAGATATTTCATATAGATTAAGTTTGTATATATAAAACTTTAAACTTTTTTTATGATAAATATTAAAGATATAAATACACATTTAATCGAGGCTCAGTATGCCGTACGCGGGAAAATCGTTATCAGGGCGCAGGAGCTTGAAGCGCAGGGCAAGAGAATTATTTATTGCAACATAGGCAATCCTCAGGCATTAAAACAAAAACCATTGACTTACATCAGGCAGGTTTTAAGCCTTCTCGAATATCCTGAGTTGATTAATAATCCCGAAATAGCAAAGACTTATCCGGCTGATTTGATTAAACGGGCTAAGCTGATAATGGAAAAAAATCCATCCGGAACAGGTGCATATACACAAAGTGCAGGTGTGACATTTTTCAGGGAAGCAATTGCGGAATTTATAAGAAAACGTGACGGAATTCCGGCAGATAAAGATAAAATAATTCTGACCGATGGCGCAAGCAAAGGTGTTCATGCGGCGCTTACCCTTCTTTTAAAAAATCCGAATGACGGAATTATGATTCCGATTCCGCAGTATCCTTTGTACAGTGCAACCATCACGCTTCTTGGCGGAAACCAGATCGGATATTTTCTCGATGAAAGCAATACGTGGCAGTTAAATGAAAAAATTCTTATCGAAAGCATCGAGCAGGCAATTGCAAAAGGATTAAATCCAAGGGCAATTGCTGTGATAAATCCGGGCAATCCGACGAGCGCAATACTTTCCCACGATAATATTAAAATGATAATAAATTTTGCGAAGAAATATAATCTGACGATTCTCGCAGATGAGGTTTACCAGGAAAATATTTATAATGAAAATTTAAAGTTTTATTCTTTTGCAAAAGTACTGCACGAGATGAATGAAAAAGATATTACGCTTTTTAGTTTTCATTCTGTTTCAAAAGGATATTTTGGTGAATGCGGTCACAGGGGCGGATATTTTGAAGCAAGAAATATTCCGGCTGACGTGTTTGAACAAATTATTAAACTCCAGTCAATCGGTCTTTGCTCTAATGTTAACGGGCAGATTGTAACATATCTTATGGTTGCTCCGCCTGTTCCGGGAGATGAATCTTACGAGCTCTTTGTAAAAGAACGTAAGGATATTATGCACGAGCTTAAGACAAAAGCTGAAATTATTGGAAGAGAGTTGAATAAAATAGAAGGGATGTATACTGAAAATCCCGAGGGCGCGATGTATGCCTTTGTGAAGTTTGAACTTCCGCACAAAAAAGATGTAGATGTAAATTCCATGACTCCGGATGAACGCTATAAATATGAATCTAAACGCGATTCGGATTATTGCTTATCTATGCTTGAAGAAACAGGCATTTGTGTCGTGCCCGGTTCGGGATTCGGACAGTTGCCCGGCACACTACATTTCAGAACAACATTTTTACCTCCGAGAGATGAAATTGAGGATTTGGTTAAATTGATTAAGAAATTTCACCTGAATTATGTGAAAAATATTTAGTGATTTTTTTCGTTCCAAAACCCCGATAATGAATATACACGGAGAAAGATTGAGGCGTGGAAACAAGGGTTCTGAAAATCTCTTACTGAATTTCCACGAGCTTCAGCTCGTGGGATTATAAAAACACAAATCCGGCTTTAGCCAATAAATGCAAAAAGTTTTAGGCTAAAGCAAGAACACAAAAAATCCGAACCACGACTTAAAAGTCGTGGCAATTGAGCAAGAATATTTTTAATATTTGACGAATAATTATTTTTCCCTCCTTCCCAATCCCCGATTGGGAAGGAATCTTAAATTTTACGAATAATTATTTCGAAAATGTTTTTGAAGTGCAGTTTTTTGGTATTTATTTTACAAAAAAAAATATTAATTTTATATTGTAATTTTTGTTTTCATAGTTTTTTCATTTTTTATTGTTCGCCTCCTTTTCGGCAAGTGTAAATTTATTCCTCCTTATTTGCACTTGCCGTTTTTTTTACCTGTTAACTGCTATATATCCTTTCAATTCCGGAAAATCATCTCATTATATTTTCATTTGATTTTTACTGCTGTTTTGTTAAATTCGATAACAAATCCGGAGGATATGAAAAAATACAAATATACAAACGACCCCGAGGAATATTATCAAAACGGGCTTCGGAAATACGAGTACAAAGATTTTTCAGGAGCCGTTTCCGACTTTTCGCTTGCGATAAAGTACAATGATAATTTTCCCGAAGCATATTTTCTCCGCGGACTTGTTTACGGTAAAGAGATGCACAAATACAGAAAAGCAATTAAAGATTTTACGAAAGCCATTAAATTAAAATCCGATTATGCCGATGCTTATTTTAACCGGGGCGTTACTCACAGAATTCTTGATGATATTAAAAGAGCCTGTTCGGACTGGAAGAAAGCCGAAGAGCTGGGTTTTGAATCTGCGGCAGATTTAAATAAAAGATATTGCTTAAAATATATGAAAAATTAATGCAAATCAAATCTCTTTAGCGTTTTATAAGTTGAGCCCGTACTGTCAATTTTACTTTCCATAAAATAAAATTCATTTACATTAAATTCCAAAACCGGAATGTTCAGTTGTTCTAAATTTTTTAATTTTATATTCCTGTCTCGCTTTACTCTTCCTAATGTTATGTGGGGATGAAATTTTTTGTCCGGTTCAAAACCGCATTTTCCTAATGCAGAATAGATTTCTTCATAAAGCCTGTATATCTGCCTGTCTTCATTTTCAAGATCTATTATCAATACACGCGGATTTTTTAAATTCGGAAATGCATTTATTGATTTGTTTTTAAAATTTATCACTTTGTAAATCTTGTCTTCGTTGATTAAACTCAATTCGTTTTTAATAATATCCACCTGCTTATCTATCACATCACCAAGGAAAAAAAGCGTAATGTGAAATTTATCGCTATCTTCCCATCTGATAGAATATTTTGTATCGTCATCAAAATGAAATTTAATCTCATTTTGAATTTCAAATATTTTACGCTTTGTCTCTTCGCTCAGGTTTATAGAAATAAAAGTACGCATTATTTTAAAATTATTACATTTAATTTGTGATTGAAATACTTATTACAATTTATTAATATATTTTAATATTGAAAATGCAGGTAATTTATCCTGCTGAAATTTAAAACACTGTTTAATGCAAAAAAACTCAACTTTAGAAAACAGGTTTATTGAATTTGTCGAAATAGTCAGAAAATTGCGTAAGGNNTAAAGAGCAGACACACGAATCCCTCCGAAGATGTCTTCTCGAAGAATCATATGAAGTTCTCGAATCCATAGACAACAATGAAGTAAACGAATTAAAAAAAGAACTCGGCGATGTATTACTTCAGGTGATTTTCCATTCCGTGATAGGCGAAGAAAATAAAACATTCTCCCTTGATGAAGTTATTGCTCTCGAGACGAAAAAATTAATTGCGCGCCATCCGCATATTTTCGGTGATGTGAAAGTATCGGGCAGCGAAGAGGTAAAAACAAACTGGGAAAAATTAAAGAAAAAAGAAGGAAGAATTTCTATACTTGATGGGATACCAAAAGAATTACCGGCTCTGTTCAAAGCTTACAGGGTTCAGGAAAAAGTTGCAAAAGTTGGATTCGACTGGAAGGATTTCAAACCGGTTTATGATAAGATACTCGAAGAAGTAAACGAACTGAAAGTAAATATTCAATCCGGCAAAAGCCAGACTGAAATTGAAAATGAATTCGGTGATGTTCTCTTTTCCATTGTTAATTATGCCCGGTTCCTTAAAATAAATCCTGAAGATGCATTGCGGAAAACCATAGCTAAATTTACTTCGCGGTTTAATAAAATCGAAGAATATGCAAAATCCAACGGGTTGAATATTGAAAATATGACGCTTGAGGAAATGGATGTTATCTGGAATAAAGCAAAGGAGAAAAATATTGAAAATTAATTATTCTTTTGGTGTAGTGGTTTTTTACAGATTCCCTCGTTCCGTTAAATATCTTATAATCAAGCACAGCAAGGGTCATTGGGCGTTTCCGAAAGGGCACAGAGACGAAGGAGAAAAAAAAATAGAAACTGCCCTGAGAGAATTAAAAGAGGAGACGGGAATAAAAAAAGTTAATTTAATTCTCAAAAAAATTTTAATAAAAGAGCAATACTTTTTCGTTGATAAAAAAGGTGTTAAAAATTTAAAAAAAGTTGATTATTTTGTAGGAGAAACTATGACGAAGGATGTGAAAATCGATAACAAAGAAATTGTAAATTACAAATGGTGCAATTTAAAATCAGCGCTTGAAATCATTACTTTTAAGGAAACGAAGATTTCTTTAATAAAAGCAAATAAACTTGTTAAAACATACTTGAAATGATAAAGAAGAAACTTTTCCGCTATTCGTATGCAGTTTTATTGTTGGCATTTATTTTATCAAGCTTTTCTTTTTCATACGGAAAAACGAATAACAATATTGTTATTCTCAAACAGAAAATAGACAGCATCGTCGGAACGATAAATTGTACGGTCTCTATTCAAATTGTCAGCGCTTCAAAATATGATTTATTATATTCATATAAGCCGGAAATTAAAATGATTCCCGCTTCAATTACAAAAGTTATAACTTCTTCAACAGCGTTAATGAACCTCGGGGCAGGTTATGAATTCAAAACTGTTATTTATACGGATGATAATTATATTGATGATGGAATTATAAACGGCAACCTCTACATTAAAGGCTACGGAGACCCTGATTTATCCACTTATGACGTGATAAACCTTGCAGACCAGGTTGCTCAAAAGAACATAAAAGAAATTACCGGAAATATTATTTATGATAATTCTTATCTCGATGATGAATATAAAGGACTTGCAAATTATTACCAGGGAGATACCAAGGCAACATACTGGCCTTACGTCTGCGCCTTAAGCATAGATAAAAACAAAGGAAGCACGAACCCTGCATATACTGCAGCAAAAATTTTATCGGATGAACTTACGGGTAAAAATATAAAACTTGATGGAATTATTATTTCGGGAATAACTCCTGAATCATCTAAAGAGGTTTCGAAATTTTCAAGAACCCTTTCGGATGTTATTATTAATATGAATAAAATCAGTGATAACCAGTCCGCAATTACATTATTTAAGGTGATAGGTGCTAATTATAATTCGGCTCCGGGAACATTAAAAAAAGGAACCGATGCTGTTATTAATTTTTTAACTACAATCGGAATTGACAGAAGTAATTATGAAATCCTCGAAGGGTCAGGTTTAACAAGATATAATTATGTTACATCGGATCTCTATATTCAGCTTTTAAAATATGTTTATGACCGTGAGAAATCCTTTAACTGTTTTTATGCCTCTTTACCTGTTGCGGGTGTAGACGGTACTTTGAGTGACAGGATGAAAAATACAGAAGCCGAAAAAAATGTGCACGCAAAGACAGGAACAATAAATTCCGTTAGTTCACTGACAGGTTATGCAGTTTCGAGAGATAACGAACTTTTGATATTTTACATGGCGATGAATGGATTCGGAAACAGTGCAAACCCGATAAGGAAAAAACAAGATTCGATTTGTGAATTAATTTGTCAATTTTCAAGAAAATAATGAATGTTGCCTGAAGAAAAAGAAGAAATATTAACAGATAAAGATGTTCCGGTGCTGAGAAAATTAGTCCTCTTTAATTCAAATCACATCTGGGACGACGTAATAATACAATTGCAAAAAGCCACCGGTTTCGATATGGTACATTGTGAGCAAATTGCTGTTATTGCTCACACCACGGGCAAAGCGGTTGTCAAATCCGGTGAATACAGTGAGTTAAGCAAGATTGATTCTGTTTTAAAGGAAATTAGTTTGGTAACAGAAATTCAATAATATAAATATTAAAAATAATCAGCAATATTGTACCGGTTTCATAAAATGTACGGTAAAAAATTTATTCGTGTTTTTTTTACCTGCTTTGTTTTTGTTGCTGCTTATTCCGGGATTATGTTTTTCTCAGGGTAAATATGAATTTAATTTTGATAGAAACTGGGAATGGCTCGATTTAATGGTTGATAATGCAACATTATCAAACATGCTTCTGCCCGCGGTTAAAGAGCTTTCCAACGATTATACTATTGATGAAGGAAGAATTTTATTCAGAACCCTTACACATCTCGATTCTTTAAACCAGATAAAACTTCTGCCGGCTGTTTCCAATCTCGACCCGACGAAAAATAAAGCCTTTCGGAAATATAATATAGAAAAAGAATTATCCTACTTTAACGAACGGGATAATTTTCGAGGGTTAATAGAGGCGGCGCTGGTAGTAACAAAAATGAAAAAAAATTTATCACCAAACAGAAAAATTTTTAATGACAGGAATTTTTTTCTGAAAACAATAGATACTTATGATACAAACACCGTTATAAATTTTGATTTTAAAGGTGCTTTGCAAATATTAGATTTGGTTTCAAAAGATTCTTTAACTTATGAAGATTTCAGAAGCATAGATAAATCCAAATACCTGAACATGGTATATAATACAGGCAAAGTAATTTGTACGAGCAAGAATACATTTACTAAATCCCTTTATTATGCACGAAGAAAAGAACCTATTATAGTACTATATAAGTTTATTAACCCGGTAAGCTTTTTAAATCTGGGTTATTTATCTGTTTATTCCTCGAATTACAAAAGAGTCCTGAACACTATACAATCTCAAAGCGGGAATATAAAATTTTATATTATCAATTTATTGTCTCAGTTTTTTCCGAAAGGGGCAAGATTCAATGTAATTGTAAATTTTCTGTTCGCTTATGAAAATTGCAACTGGAATTCTCACTCAAAGAATCTTCCTATGAATTTAACTCAGTTTGGTGATGATTATGAATATCTCGCAAAATATCTGACAAGAGAATTATTTACGTACGAGAAAGAAAATACTATCCTTGATATATTCCCGTATCTTTTTGCCGGAACAGATACTCTGATTTTACAGGTTATGAAAGAAGTATTCGAAGGCGGGATTTCTAATTTCATCGCGCCAATCCTCGCTGAAAACCGCCCTGCTGCTCTAATGGAAAAAGATTTTCTGTTATTTAAAAGCACTATTTATGCAATCTTGCAAAACAAAAATTCAAATGTAATAGATAGTCTCCTGAGCCTCGGACACGACAGCAGGTTTTTGTTTTATACTATGGGTACTCAAATGGCGGCTACACTCGATAAAATACTGGGAAGGGATTACATTACGAAATCGCTGATACAGGGACCGATATCTTTTTTTAAGATTTACATCGAAGCTTATCATGCCGACTCAAAACAAATAAGAGATATTTTTCAGTTCAGAACTGAATTTGAAAACAAAGTAGAGGAGATGAGTTCGAAAATAAATAAACAAATGTATTTTGATTTCGCAAACATTAAACTTGAAAATAAACCCGGTGATATGGTATTAAAGGATATTGAAAACCTTAGCAAAAAATATGAAAAAAGAACCGATACTTATGTATTCAACCTTCTTGCCGGGCAATTACTTTTTGCTTCGGATATGTATGATAAATCATTTGAATATTTTGAAAAAGCATTGCCGTTTTTACCCGATAAAATAAGGTCAACCAAAGAAATGGCAAATTTGTTTCTGAGTGATACAGCTTATGAATCTGCAATTAAAATGTTAACCAAATATATCGAGTACGCACCGAAAAATCCTGATGCCTATCTTAGCAGAGCCGATGTATATTTTGCTATAAATGATTTTGCTAAAGCGAGGAGTGACTACGAAAAAGTTCTTGAACTGGATTCACAGGATAAATATGTCAGGGCGAAAATAATAGAAATAGATGAAGAACTAAAAAACAGATAACACGATTATAAAATAATTATAAAATATAAACAGGTATTTAAGCTTTAAATGCTAATATTTCAATTCTCTCAATTTTTTTACCCTGCTTTTTAAAAATTTTTTCCGAATATTTTATGTTTATGATTTTAAAACAATCTCTAAATGAAATTTAACCTTCAGGCATCATATGTTCCAACCGGGGACCAGCCGAAAGCAATTAAAGAATTGACGGACGGTATTTTAAGCGGTGAAAAACACCAGGTCTTTCTTGGTGTAACAGGCTCGGGAAAAACTTTCTCGATTTCAAACGTGATTCAGAATATAGGAAAACCCGTCCTTATTATGTCACATAATAAAACTCTTGCCGCACAGCTATTCGGAGAATTCAGGAGATTCTTTCCGGAAAACCGTGTCGAGTTTTTTATTTCATACTATGATTATTATCAGCCTGAAGCGTATATACCATCAACGGATACTTATATTGCAAAAGATTTATCAATTAATGAAGAAATCGACCGCCTGAGACTTCGCGCTACTTCCGCAATTCTCGAAGGGAGAAAAGACGTGATTATTGTTTCATCCGTAAGTTGTATTTACGGTATTGGTGCACCGGATGAATATGCAAGGCAGATGATGGTTTTAAAAAAAGGACAAAATATTTCGAGAAAAAAAATATTAACAAACCTTGTAGATATACATTATGTCAGAAACGATGTTGAATTTAAAAGAGGAAATTTCAGAGTGCGGGGTGATATAATCGAAGTAATTCCTGCTTACGAAGATGAGACAGGAATCAGGATTGAACTTTTTGATGATAAAATTGAAAGATTATGCTATATAAACAGGGCTGACGGCAGAATTTTAAAATCTGATGACAGCGTTTCTTTATATCCTGCAAAATATTTTGTGACGACGGAAGATAAAATAAATGATGCCATTAAAAATATTCAAATAGAACTCCAGCATCAGATAGAATATTTTCAATCACAGGAAAAATTAATCGAAGCACAGAGAATAGAACAGAGAACAAATTTTGATATAGAAATGATTAAAGAAGTCGGGTATTGCACGGGCATCGAAAATTATTCCCGTCATCTTGACGGCAGACCACCGAATTCAAGACCGTTTTGTTTGTTCGATTATTTTCCGAAAGATTATCTTTTAATAATAGATGAATCACACGTCACGATTCCACAGATACGGGCTATGTACAACGGTGACAGGATGCGTAAGAAAACGCTCGTCGAGCATGGTTTCCGCCTGCCTTCGGCACTCGATAACAGACCAATGACTTTCGAGGAATGGGAAAATATGGTAAAGCAGGTAATTTATGTAGGTGCAACACCGGGGAATTATGAACTTGAAAAAAGCGGCGGAGCAATTGTTGAACAGGTTATCAGACCTACGGGATTGCTTGACCCTGAAGTACAGGTCAGACCAGTTAAAAATCAGATTGACGATTTGATAAATGAAATACGGATTCGCAGTAAAAAAGGTGAACGCGTTCTTGTTACAACTTTAACGAAAAGAATGAGTGAAGACCTGACTGATTACCTCGAAGGAATCGGTATCCGTGTAAAGTATATGCACTCTGAAGTTGAATCACTCGACAGGGTGGATATTTTAAGAGGACTGCGTCTTGGTGATTTCGATGTGCTTGTCGGAGTAAATCTTCTCCGGGAAGGTCTCGACCTGCCTGAAGTTTCACTCGTTGCAATTCTTGATGCAGATAAAGAAGGATTCCTCCGTTCTGAAAAATCATTGTTGCAGACTGCGGGAAGAACAGCGAGAAATGTAAACGGTCTTGTAATAATGTATGCCGATAANNCGACAATTGTAGCCGATTCAAAAACAAAAACCGATTATAACAGGAAAAAGAAAGAACAACAGAAAACTTCGTTAAGTATGATTACCGACCCGTTGTTCAAACAGATAACGAAAGAGCAGAGAAGAGACTTAATCGAACAGCTAAGAAAAGAAATGATAACCGCCGCAAAGGACCTTGAATTCGAGCGCGCCGCCGAACTGAGGGATGAAATCACGCGCCTGACGGATGATTGAGNNGCTTTAGCTCGTGGCAATTGAGCTATAAAATTTTTTTAACCAAAAAAAAAGAGCAATTCTGTCATCACAAGAATTGCTCTTCCGTCCATGGAAAGGAATAGGAAAAACTTACTATTTTAACTTATTTATATCTTTAGCGAGTTTTGATTTCGTATTTGCTGCTTTGTTTTTATGTATAATTCCCTTTGTTGCAGCTCTATCTAACAATTTTGTTGTTTTTTGAAATTCTTTCTCCGCCTCATCTTTTGCTTTAATAGATGTCATTTTTTTTACGGCACTTTTTATTAAAGCCTTATATGTTTTATTTCTTTCTGTAATCTTCTTTGTTTGTCTTGCTCTCTTTTGAGCTGATTTATGTCTTAATGGCATATATTTAAACTTTTTTCATTAATAAATAAGATACTGAATTTTAACAAAAGTTTCAAACCCATAATTTTCGAAGAAAGCTGTTGTGAAGACGGACCAATAAATCTGTTTAAACCTGAAAAATTCAGATAATTCGAATAATTTTTATNNATTTTACCTCTTTTGCTGCCCTTTTTAATTCCCATTTCATCTTTTTTGTTCCGGAGTATTGCTCCCAGCTTCCTTTAATACCTGTTAAATTTGCATCCAATTTTGCTATATGTTTGCCGCTTCCTTTTTTATTTTTATCTTCATTTATTATTATTTCTTTTGTCTTCGGGTCAAATGTTCCGGTAATTGCAAATTTATTTCTGTCGGTAGAATCCGCAAATATCTGGTCACTTCCTTTGAAATTTTTTCCATCAAAATCAGTTATTGTCAAATCGAAGGGGGTTCCGTCATCAAGACTTCCTGACCAAAAACCACTTAAATTGATTTTATCTGTTACAGCCAGAATACTGTCGTTTCTCGCTTTCTGTATTTTTAAATTTTCGGTTTCCATCTGAAGTTGTTTTTCCTTATTTTCGAGATTTTGCTTTTGCTCTTCCAGGCTTTTCGCAACTGAGTCTCTTTTTATTTTATCCGTAACATCATCTTCAGATTTTTTCTGGCAGGACATCATACCCAGCATTAAAAATAAAACCAATACTAATTTGAAATTCATATGATTTATTGTTTAAATTTATTTACACTTTTAAATTAATAAGGTTATTTATTATTTAAAATGAAATAAATTATAAAATCAAATTTTAAATCCTGATTACGAAATCCTAAACACCCGGCATTTACTAAATTTTGACTTCTTTAATTATTAATCTTTTTTATTATTCATAATTTAACATTCGTAATTCGACATTTTTTCCTCCTTCTAACATTTATAAATACCGAAGAAAAGATATTCGCTTTGCTTCATTAGAAACAAATAAGAACATTTTTTCGTTTTATTTATTTACATAACCCTTTTTTATTTTAACAAGCTTTTAATTGCGTTTACTCATATTATGAAGAAAATATTTTCTAATAAAAAAGAAATTGAGGAAATACAGGATACCGGTTTAAGTTCCAAATATAATTCGCGTACAGAGAGGCTTATAGGGCGTGACGGGAATTTTACGATTACGAAAAAAGGCATTCCGTTTTTTGATTCATTTAATCCTTATCACTGGCTAATCCGTATATCAACATTAAAATTTTTTATGATTGTTTTAATTACATTTGTCATCGCAAATCTTTTTTTTGCAACATTGTATTATATAAACGGAGTTGAAAATCTCGGAATTATAGAGCAACAGACAAATCCGGAAAAATTTTTTACTGCATTTTTCTTCAGTGCGCAAACTATTACCACTGTGGGTTATGGAAAAATCAATCCTTCGAATTTTTCAGCTGACATCATTGCATCAATTGAATCCTTAATCGGACTTTTATCTTTTGCCGTTACTGCAGGCCTTCTTTATGGAAGATTTTCAAGACCTGTTGCGAATATTGTTTTCAGCAAGAATGCCGTTATTGCTCCTTTCGAAGGAAAAACTGCTTTGCAATTCAGAACTGCTAACATACATAAAAGCGAATTATCGGATGCAGTTGTGCAGGTAGTTTTTTCTCCGCTTGAAATGTCAGACGGAACGGAAAAAAGAAAATTCTACAACCTTAAACTTGAATATCACAAAATTAATTTTTTTTCATCCGTATGGACGGTTAATCATCCTATAGATGATGAAAGCCCGCTTGCGGGCTTAACCCAACAAGACCTCCAGGATTCGGAAGCGGAATTATTGGTATTGCTTAAAGCTTTCGATGAAACTTTCGCACAAACTGTAAATACAAGATATTCATACAGGTTCGATGAAATTATCTGGGGAGCAAGATTTACTAAAATTTATGACCTCGATGAAAATGGAAAATTAATTGTCCGCCTCGATAATATCAGCGATTACGAAAATGTAAATTTAGAGTTGCCGGAGAAATAATAATTTTGTTAATGTCATTAAAATATCGTTCCCACACTGGAGCGCGGAAAAGAGATCTAATCCTAAATAATTGAAATTTCTTAATTTTAATAATTTTTCCTTTTTAAATTTTCAATTACAATATATTTTGTTAAATTAAAATATGTATTGTAAATATATTTTTAGACTCTCTTTCCTGCGCTCCGGCATGGGAATGTGAACCTAACATAATTTAAATGATGAAAATATTTTTAATCACGATTATAATTTCTTTATTCTCAATTTCCTGCATATCTCAGGACAATGAAGTGAAAGAAATAAAAGTTGTTCCACCGCTTTATGGTGTATACTTTGGTGCATTTGCCTGTGGCTCGACGGAAGACAGCGTGACCCCGGACCGGCTCAATGAAATAAAAAAAATATCGGGATTTACTCCCGCATGGATTTATTTTTCTAATAACTGGTATAAAAAAATTAAATTTCCTGCCAGGGAAGTTAAAACGATATATGATTTTGGTTCTATTCCGTTCATAAGAATGATGCCTCGAACAGATTTTGCCGCATATTCACATGACCCGGTCTATAATTTAAAAAAAATTATTAACGGAAATTTCGACAAAGATTTAAAAAAATGGGCAGAGGATGCGCGTGACTCAAAAATACCTATGATGGTTGAATTTGGCACCGAAGTTAACGGAAACTGGTTTCCTTGGAGCGGGGCTCTGAACGGGAGAGATCCTCAAAGGTTTGTAATGGCCTACCGGCATATTATTGAACTTTTTAAAAATGAATCTGCTTTAAATATTACATGGGTTTTTCACGTTGATGCAGATTCAGACCCGGATGAAGAATGGAATAATATGGCCGCTTATTACCCGGGAGATGATTATATTGACTGGATTGGAGTAAGTGTATACGGTGCGCAAAGCCGGGATGAAGAAATTGTAAATTTCATTGAATCGTTCGACAGTACTTATAAGAAATTAAGCGCAATATCACAAAATAAACCACTCGGAATTTTTGAATTTGGAACAATTGAAAATCCTGTAAGAGAAATAAAAGCCGCGTGGATTAAAAGTGTTTTTGAAACTATAAGAGACGACCGTTATCCGAGAATAAAAGCTTTAGGTTACTGGCACTCAATATGGAAGAATGATGACGGAAGTGTTTCAGATATGAGACTCGATTCATCGCCCGAGGTTTTGAAAGTTGCTCAGGAAATGCTTTCAAATACATTATTCAGACAAAAAATTGTTCTTAAAAATTAAATTGGTGAATAATAATATGTGCGGACTTAAAAATTTGCTCTTTGTTCTTACTTGACTAACTTGATGAACTTGACAAACTTGATAAACTTTACTTATCAATCAAATTTTTCTAAATTTAAATTAAAAACATGTCAGCAGAAGATAAAGAAAAACTCGTTACAGTTTTTACTACAGGCCACGAAGGCGTCGTGGTATTGGTAAAATCCATACTAGATGAAGCAAAAATTGAATTTATTGCCAAAGGCGAGGGAATTCAGGATTTATTCGGGGTGGGAGTAATAGGAACCGGTTTTAATGTAATAACAGGACCTATAGAGTTTCAGGTTCTCGAGGATAATGCAGATTATGCAAGAGAATTATTGAAGGATGTATCGGAAAATCCGCCTGAAGAAAATTCTACAGAAGAGGAATCGCCGGAAAAA
>PNBM01000382.1:0-3334 GCA_003135995.1 Ignavibacteriota bacterium
ATAAAGAATTAAGAATTAAGAATGAAAAATTAAGAATTAAGAGTAGAAAATTAAGAATGAAGAATTAAAAATTCAGAATTCAGAATTCAGAATTCATCATTCTTTTTCGGTGTTCATTATTTTACGCAGTTTTTTCTGGAAGACGATGGCTTTAGCGAGCTGCTGGGGTGTTAATATTTTTTTGGCTTTTTCGATATAATCACGGCGCGCATCAATAATTTTTGTCTGAATATTCAGTAAATCATCCATTTTTTGAGATATATCCAAAGCATCCGTATTATCTTCGATATATTTTACCAATGCGGCTTTTTGTTTATTTAGTTCAATATCTTTTTTTCTATACTCAGCATAAACTATCAAATATGAATTAATTGTTTTATCATCTACGTTGAGCTTTTCCATTAATTTTTGTCTTACAATCTTTCTGATTTCCTTACCGCTGGAATTATTATTAGTATCATTCTGGGAGAAAGAAATGTTATTAGCGAGAAGTACAAAAATAAAAGCAAAGCAGAGATATAAAAATTTTTTCATATTGTTATCTAATCATATTTTAAAATTCAGCATTTTTAATTTTATTTAATACCTTTTTTTGCTGTTCGGGAGTTAATTTATTTATATCGTTATCCTGATATAAATCATCACCCGAATTGCTAAAAAAATCATCGTCCCCGATAGTCTCGAGTACTGCGGGTAAATCGCCGGGCAGTCCTTTAGCAGTTTCATTTACTTTTTCAGAATGGTTTATGTCACTCATTTGTCGTGAAGTATAACTGTTTGAAGTTTGCGGCGGGGTATAAGAATCCTGTTCAGAATCTTCATCTATAATTTGGCTCAGAGCGATATCGGTGCTATCCGAACTATTATCAGCTTCTATTTTCGAATCCGGGTTAATTTCTTCTAAAGTTGAAGAAACTTCGGGGGACGGCTGAACATTTATTTTATTATCCGTATAATTTATATCGTAAATCAGGAAGAACAAAACGATAACGCAAACAGGAACAGCATATTTCCAGTAAGGAATAATTTTCCCGAACCAAACGAAAGTGAACTTCTGTTTATGTGACTCAATTCTTTGATGTATATTCGGTAATAAATTATTGAAATAATTATCGGGCGGAGGAGTCAATTCCGTTTTATTCATAAATTCGAGTGAGAATTTCATATCATCGTAAAGGATTTTAAAATCCTTATTCGAGGCAATCTCATTCTTTATTTTTTCAATAATACTTTTGTCTTCGATTTTATTGTTAATAAAATCGGGAAGATTTAGTAATAATTCGTCTATGTTTTCGTTTTTATTCATAACTTTAAAATAAAAAAAGATTAATTAATAGTTCCGTTCAATCTTTTTTGTCTAATAATCTCTTCAATTTTTTTAACGGCGTGAAAATAATTTGCTTTCATTCCCCCAACTGATTTTTTCATAATTTTTGAAATTTCCTCATAGTTGAGATTATCATAAAATCTTAAATTAAAAACTGCTCTTTGCTGTTCGGGTAATGTTTTAATAGCTTCTGTTAATACTTTTTTCATTATAGCTTCATCATATCCTTCATCCTGCAGAGCATCATCGGAACTTAATTTATAACTTTCATCATCTATATCTTTCGTTCTTTCGGTTACTTTTTTTTGTTTTTTCAGATAGTTCAGGGAATAATTTACGGCTATTTTATATAAATAAGTGTAAAACGATGATTCCCCTCTGAAATCCTTTAAAGATTTATATAATTTAACAAATACTTCCTGAGTAATATCATCAGCATCATCATGGTCAAGGACCATTTTTCTGATTACCCAATAAATTTTTCTTTGATATTTAAGAACTAAATAATTATAAGCAGATTCATTACCATTAATAAAACTCTCAATAATATCGCTATCTTCACTGTTTATATTGATGTTATTTACTTCCAATATGTATCATTCGCATTATTTAGACAAAATTATGTAAACTAAAGTTTAATAATTTTCAAAAAAGCATTAATAATATAAATATTCGCATAATATGATGAAATACAATATATTAGGTAAAAATTCCGTTGTATATTCATAGGGCAAAACCTCATACATTTTTAAGAGCTGTTACACAAAGAACGCTAAGAAAAAGACAAGAAAAACATTTTTTATTGTTAAAAGCATAAGAACTTGAAGAACTTTAAGAACTTGACGAACTTGAAAAACTTGAAAAACTTGAAAAACTTGAAAAACTTGATTTATTGTTGGGTATTAGCATATATAGTGAATATGAGATACCTATTTTATAATTTTATGCATAAATAAATTTATATTGAGAAAAAGAAATCGAAATATAATTATAGTCACGCTTATACTCTTACTTGTCATTTTAATTTATTCAATATCAAATTCAATTAAAAGCAATAAAAGCGATACGAAATCCGAGAGTTTAGACCTTCTGAAAAACTCTGATAGGGATGCGGCAATAGCGCCCGGGGAAAAAAAAGTTTCGGACAAGGACAGGATTGAGATATTATATTCGGATTCTTACGATAATATCAGATATTGTGAATCTCTTTTTGGTAAATGGAAATACCTGTTTGAGATTTTCACAATGAATAAGGCATTAATAAATAACAAAGAGGAATTAAATGAAGAGGGGTTAACGCAATTAACCGAAAAAATAAAGAATGTAAAAGGTGTATTCAGGTTAGGTAATGTAGATGCGCTTGTTGAAGATTTCGGAGACCTGATAAAAAGTCAGTGTAATTTTTACAAGATAGACTGGAGGCTGATACTTGCACTCATTCATCAGGAATCGCTATTTAATCCCGAAGCAGAATCCCACGCAGGTGCATTCGGATTGATGCAAATAATGCCGAGGACGGGGAGCGGTTTGCAAAACGAATTGCAGCTGGAAGAGACAAGGACTCCTAAAAATAATTTAATTGCCGGAATTTATTATTATGCAACATTAGTAGCCGATTTTGAATTTGCGGGTGAAGATAAGTTTAAATTTGCTTTAGCCGCTTATAATGCAGGACTGGGAAGAGTAGTGGACGTGATGACGATTGCATATTATTACGGAAAGGATTATAAGAAATGGGATGATGTGAAGGATTACTATCCGATGCTATCATCAAAGCAGGATTCAATTCATGCTCTTGTCTGGCCGAAAACAAAGAGACCGCCCTCGGGGACTCTGGACAACTGGAGAGAACCTTATAATTATGTTTACAATGTTATTTTCTATTACGGGGAATATAAAAAATATTTTGAAAGTAATTTAAAAGAAGAGAAGCCTAAAAAACAGAAAACAAAAAAATCAAAAAATAAAAAATAGTTTTTAGAAATTAAGAATTAAGAATTAGAAATT
>PNBM01000382.1:3392-9007 GCA_003135995.1 Ignavibacteriota bacterium
CAGGAGAAACGGTACCACCCAAACTCCGGAGGAGTTTTCCGTCAGTTCTTAATATCCTAATTATTAATTATAATTTTTAAAAATCAACATTAAAAAATTACTTTAAATGCACGATATTAAAACAGAATTCTATAAAATTAGTAAGATCGAAGATGCGAGAAGATTATTCCCGATTACGAATAATTGTGTGTATCTTGATTCGGCGCATTATTCACAATATTCACTTGAAACAAACAGGAGGTTGATTGATTTCATAAATGAATTTACTTTTACAAATAAGAATCTGAGCATATTCAATATAGATATAATAATTTCCCTGAAAGAAAAAATTGCAAAATTAATTGGTGCTGAAAAAGAGGAAATTATAATAACGAGCAGTACGACGCACGGATTAAATATATTTGCGAACGGAATTAATTTAAAAAGCGGTGATTACGTTACATTTGCGGATACAGAGTTCCCGGCTGTAGTTTATCCATGGTTAAACCAGGAAAGGCTCAGAGGAATAAAGTCGGTTATGATTCCATCTGTTAACGGAAAGATAAAAGAAGAGGATATTGAAAAAATAATAAAGGAAAATCATGCGAAAGTATTAACGATAAGCTCTGTGGAATTTCTCGGTTTCAGAAATAATTTAAATCGGATAAAAAATATTTGTAAAGAGAATAAATGTTTACTTGTTGTCGATGCAATTCAAAGCATTGGTGTATGTTCGATGAATGTTAAAGAGTATGAAATTGATTTCCTGACTGCAGGCTCACAAAAGTGGATGATGTCACCTGCAGGCGTAGGTTTCGCGTATATTTCAAAGAGAATCAGGGATAAAATAAATCCGACTTATGTCGGAACAACGAGCATAAAATATGATTTTAAAAACTTTCTGGAATACAATCTCGATTTTAACAACGACGGTTCGGCTTATGAAAATTCAACATTGAACACTCTTGGTATGATTGGATTAGAATCCTCGATAGAATTATTTTTAAAACTTGGAGTAGAAAATATTTTTAATCATATTCTCAAACTGATTGATATATTTATCGGGAATATGAAAGGTTCTGATTTTACAATAGAAGCGGATTTAATGCCTGAGCACCGTTCTAACATTTTAATTTTTTCACACCGCGATAAAAACAGAAACGAAGGAATACAGAAAAAATTAGAAGAGAAAAATATATTTATTGCACTGCGAGAAGGGTATTTGAGAATATCGCCTCATCTTTTTAATAATGCGGAGGATATAATAAAATTAACTGATGCTTTGATAAATATTCGATAAAATTTTATTCTCCCTTTGCCATAGCCAGAGTGACGGCAAAAATATTTGATACGCCTGCTCCTTTCAGCACTTTCATAACTTCATTTAATGTTGAGCCTGTAGTTACCACATCATCGACCAAAATAACACGTTTCCTTTTAACCACATTTTTATAAACGTCATTAAACGAGAATGCATCTTTTACATTTGTAACCCTCTCATTAACGGGCAGTGTTGTCTGAGACTTTGTATACCTTGTACGAATAACCAAATCATTCAGATATTNNCTCCTTTCGCGATGAATTCCGACTGGTTATAACCTCTTTCTCTTACTTTGTTTTTATGCAAAGGGACAGGGCAAATGAAATCATATTTTTCTTTAATGTCAGGATAGGCTTTGATTAATTCCGTTGAAATATATTCTCCGAAAAACAGTCCGAGTTTAGAAAAGCCTTTATATTTTAAGTAATGTAAAATTTGGTTTACGTTGTTTTTTCCTTTTGTTACATATTGAACAAACGAATGATTTGAATCGAGTTTATTTTCGAGAAGATAAATATCCTGGCGAATTGGTCTGTCAAGTTCCTGAATAACATTATCTAAAACAAACGGATTAGAATTGTTTGCAGGAATTTTGTAATCCGAAATCAGACAAATTTTAGGGAAAAAGAAATCAGTGATGTAATCAAGCATAAATGATAATATCTTTTAATTTAAAACTAATAATCAGGTATACATAATCGTTATAAATATGATAGGGGAAGAAGTATTGTTAAAGTAAAAAAAATTGATAAAAGTAAATTATAACCAAAATTATCTAACTGCTAAGTATATATTGCAGATTATTCTATTTCATCAAGTAAATTTAAAAGAAATGTACGAAGCTCTTTTAAATCACCGATTAAAGCTTTATCCTGTGGTGCATTAGCGGTCAGATTTTCATTAGACTGAATTTCCTCTGAATTAAACAAACTTAGTTCGTTATGGGATGGAAATCTTTTAATATTTTCATGATGAACATCAGTTTTTGAAGTTTGTTTTGCAGTTTGGTTATTTTCTTCTTTTGTATTATAATTTTTTAACAATTTCTTTGCACCTTCAATTGTATATTTTTCATCTCTCAGGAGTTTTTTAATATACAAAATCAGCTTAATATCTTTGTTTGTATATATCCTGTTACCTGCAAGGTTTTTAGCAGGTTTAAGCTGCTCAAACTCAGTTTCCCAGTATCTAAGAACATACTGCTCTAAATCAGTTATTTTACTTACTTCACTGATGGAGTAATAAAGCTTTTTTAGTGCAAAATTCTTTTTCATAGTAATATGAGTTAAAGACAAAGATATATATATAAAATAGATTTTTCAATTCAATTGTTTAAGTAAAATATTTTAGGGGTATGATAACCTCTAACAATAAAAGGTGATAATGTAGCTAATTATCAAGTAACAGATTTAAAAGTCATTTAATAAATAGTAATTTATACATTTAAAAAGACAATTATATTTTTCGTGAAATAACAATATAATATTATTTAAAGCATTGTTCGTATTGCAAGATATTTATATGAGTTGCAAAGTTAATTTAAATAAGAATATTAGACAACCAATATTTCCTTATTGCATTTCATAAGATTATTGTATTTGCTATGTTTAATAGTATGATAAACAGATTATTGAATTAAAATTTAATATTAATTATGACATCAATAAAATTTATATTAATAATATTACTGGCATTAATTCTTACTTCATGTTCAAAATCTCCGGATGTGATATATTATAACGGAAAAATTCACACTCTGGACAGCGACAATACTGTTGTGGAGGCAATTGCTGTAAAAGATGGTAAAATACTTGAACTTGGAAAAAACGATGACATAAGAAATAAATATAAAATCGATAATTGTATTGATTTGCAGGGAAAAGTAGTAATACCGGGATTTATAGAATCAGATGGTTCCCTGGTTGAGTTTTCATTAGAATTATCAAGGTTTAATAATTTAGTTGATTTGAGAAACTGTACAAAAGTATCTCAGATAATAAAATTGGTAGCAGAAAAAGTAAAATCCCAAAAAGATGACAGCTGGGTAGGTGGTTACGGATGGAACGAAAACAATTTAACGGATGCAAATGAAGCTGACATGGATAAAACCACACTGGATAAAATTTCTACGCATCATAATATATATTTAATTAATGCGGATGGAACTATAGTCTGGTGTAATTCAAAAATACTCGAAACCTTACAAATCACAAAACAAACACCGGCACCTGTTAACGGAGAAATAGATAAAGATGATGACGGAGAACTTACAGGTTTTCTTTTCGGAACGGCAGTGAATTTGATTAAGGAGAAACTTCCGAAATTCACAAAAGAAGATATGTTGACTTCTATTGAAGCAGGAGCAAAAGAATTGCTGAAATACGGAATAACAGAAATTCATGACAGGAGTGTAAATTCAGAATCTATATCTGCATTCAGGGAATTAATAGACAGCGGAAAATTTCCAATCAGAATTTATGCAGTTTTAACCGGAACAGAAGGTTCATTCGATGAATACCTGAAAAAAGGAATCGAAGTAAATTACAAAAATAAGCTTACAGTAAGAGCAGTTACCGTTGATTATGACGGTTCACTTGAATTGCAGAGTGCGGCGATGCATGATGATTATAAAATTGACCCAAAACGAAAAGTTCCATATATAGATGATGCTTCAATGGAAAAGATTTTAAACAAAGCTATAGATAAAAATTTTCAGTTTACAATTAAAACCGTCGGAGATCTTGCCGTTTCAAATGCGATTAATACAATCGGGAAAGTAATGCACGAAAGGAATGTCAGCGATAAAAGAATAGTCCTGGAAGCTGTTGAATTTATACAACCTGTTGAATTGAATAAAATAAAAGAATATAAAATAATTCCTTCCCTGAGACCTGAAGCATGCATGTATGATATAGATATGCTGCCCGTATTAATTCCAACTGCAAATTATAAAAATTTTGCATTATGGAATTCATTATTGCAGTATTCCGGAATGATTACGATAGGCACGGGTTTTCCGTTCAGTCATTCGATAAATCCGTTCATACAGATGTATTATTTAACGAAGAGGCAGTTTGTCGATACTCTAAGGAAAAATATTCCGTCAGAAAATCAGACACTGTCAATATTAGATGCATTAAAATCTTATACAGTTTGGCCTGCATATTCCGGTTTCGAGGAAAAAATAAAAGGCAGTCTTGAAAAAGGAAAGTTTGCCGATATGCTTGTTATTTCAGAAGATATTTTTAACAGTGATGCAAAATTATTATTAGACACAAAAGTGTTAAAGACAATTATCAACGGGAAGATTTTATTTGAATCAAAATAATAACAGATTTCTTCATACAGGTCTATAGAATTAATTAATCACAACTAATTACCGGATGCAAGAAAAAAAAATTAATACATTACTTGAAATATTAAGCTACTCAACAGATTTATTGAAAAATAAAGGCATACAGGATGCAAGACTGAATATAGAATTGATGTTGTGCGATGTTCTGAATTGTGAAAGAATAAAATTGTATCTCGATTATGATAAACCTTTAAAGCAAACCGAAATAGACAAATATAAGTCTTATCTTAAGAGAAGATTGAACAAAGAACCTTTGCAGTATATTTTGGGAAAAACAAATTTTTATGGCTATGATATATATATTGACAAAAGTGTACTGATTCCAAGGCAGGATACGGAAGTACTCGTTGAAAAGACATTAGAGGATATTGAAAAATCCGGTTTGGATTTTATTAATATCCTGGAAATCGGCACCGGCAGCGGCTACCAGACNNATCGGCACCGGCAGCGGCTGTATATCCATTGCACTTTCCGAAGAACTCAGTAAAAAAAACATTAAACACAAAATTGAAGCTATCGATATTTCAGAAAATGCTCTGAGACTTGCGAAAAAAAATTTAGAGTTTCACAATATATCCGGTAAATTAGAATTAAAATGTGAAGACTTCTTTAAAAAAGAGAATCTGAATGATTCAATAAATTATATCATATCAAACCCGCCTTACATATCGAATGATGAGATGTTAAAACTTGATGATGAAATCAGAGAANNTAAAGATTATAATAATATTAACCGGGTATTAAAGATAAATTAATATGGTTGCCGTTATCCAAAGAGTTTCTTCTGCGAGTGTAGAAATAGAAAATCAGTTGCATACAAGTATAGGCGAAGGACTGCTTGTTTTGGTGGGTGTAAAAAAGGGAGACACGGAAGATAACGCAAGGCAATTGGCGAAGAAGACGGCTGATTTAAGAATATTCCAGGATAATGAAGACAAAATGAATTTGAGTATAAAAGAT